>SBFV01000437.1 GCA_006227775.1 Gammaproteobacteria bacterium
CCAGGCCCTGGAGGCGATTCTGGAACGGGCCCTGCCCAACCTGGCCTCCTGCAAGTATCTCTATATCCTGGACGAGGCGGCCCACCAGATCACGGCGAACGCCTCCCCCCAGGGGCTCTTGCCGGAGCACTACGGGCGCGATCGCCATGACCGCCCCTACCTGGTCGAGGCCCTGGCCGGGGAACGGTTTTCCCTGTCTCCCGTCTATATCAGCCGCAATGCCCGCCGCCCTTCCCTGACGGCCATTCAGCGCCTGGAGGACGGGGACGGCGGGTTGCTGGGTTTCCTGGGGGCGGATTTCGACCTGCGCGACCTGCCCCTGACCCGGGAACTCTATCAACAGCCAGGTCAGTGGGTCCAACTCAAGGGGGATCCGGCCATCCGCGGCGGCCTTTTCCAGCAGGAACGGGTGGAGAGCCTCATGGACCAGCGCATCGACCAGATCCTGGACCTGTTCGTTGAGCTCATCGCCGCCCATGGGGTCTTCCATGGCAAGCTGCACTTCTCCAGCTCGCGGGCGACCCTGTGGTTGATGGACGACCCCTATCGCTTCCGCCTGCTCGACTACGAAGACCTGGCGGACCCCGGTATCTGTCTCGCCTACCCCCGCCGTCCCTACCCCGCCGACGCCAACATCCCCCTGGAACGGGTACCGGAGGTCTGCGCGACCTTCAAGGCGCTACGCTTCATGGACGAAACCATCTATCTGCGCTCCGGCTCCCTGAACATCTTCAATGGTATCGTCGGGCTGAATTTCTCCTGCGATGGCTCCCATTACCTGCCCTGGGACGACTTTCTGCATAAAAACCTCGCTTTCTGGCTGGGTACCGGGGAATCCTGCGTCCTGAACGGGGACAACGGGCCAGGCCAGTAAAAGCCCGATCCACCCGCCCGGCCAGGCCGTCCCACCCGTGCCGGCCGGTCATCCCCGGCCATCATCTCCACCGGACCCCGACCATCGGCTCCCCTTCGCCATGCCATCAGCCTCCCCCAAAGACACCAACACCCGGGTCTCAGGGGGCACCAGTTCCACCGGGGCGCCGGAGGCGATGAGCCGCTCCGTCTCCAGCACATCCAGCACCGCCTCCAAGACCTCCGGGTCCTGACGGGCGATGGCATTGAGGGCGTCGCCAACCACGGCGGGCCGGGCGGCACCGGCCTCCGCCATCTTCTGGGAGACCTTGTAGGCGGTCTGGCTCTTGATCAGGCCCACCCGGTTCTCCCCATCCTGTTTCATGGCGCTGGTCACCTGCACCAGGCGCTTCACCACCTTTTCGGTGATGTTGTCCACCATTTGCCGGTCGGTGAAGGCCACCTTGCGGATATAGACCGAGCCCAGCCGGTAACCCCACTTTTCCGACAGGGGAGAGACGCTGTGGCGAACCTGCTGACTGAGCTGGTGGCGATCCTCCAACATCTTGTCCATCTCCAGATTGCTGAGGGTGGAAATGGTGGCGCTGGAGACATTGGCCTCCAGGGACCCCTCGGGATTGGCGTTGGTGAAGAGGTAGGCCACGGGGTCGTTGACCTGCATTTCGTACCAGATGCCTACCCCCATGGGCGTCCCCTCCCCCGAGTTCACCATCTGGTCGCGCAGGTAGTTCTGACGTAAACGGGTATCCACTCGCTGCATGTCACCGAACAGCGGTACCAACAGGGCCTTGAGGCCGAACTGGAGGATGGGAAAGCGGATGCCCGGCTCATCCAGGGTCCCCAGGACCTTGCCGAAAAGGGTGAAGACCTGGGCCTCGCGCTCCCGGACGATGGTATAGAGACCCAGGTGGCTGGTCAGGGTCAGTACCAGGGGGAGCAAGGCGATGCCAAGGATGAAGGCCAGCAGGTTGTCGATTTGCCAGTCACCGGTCATGGCGGTTACTCCGCATGGGGGTTTTGATCGGAAGGGTCAGGGCGGGGTATCAGACCTGGGAGTGCAGGACCCGGACGATGCGCCGGGCCCGGCCCAGCAGGGGCAGGCGCATGTTGCGCGCATAGGCGCGCAAGGCCGTTGGCCCCCCCTCGGCCTTGACGGCGGCCAGGGTGGCGGCCAGCTCATGGAGGGGCGCCACCTCGGCCTGGGCATTGTTCATGGCGATATCCACCGCCCGCTTGCTCATGGTGATCTGCTGCTCGGCGTCGGCGCGGGCGGTGCTGATGTCGGCGGCCACCTGGTTACGGGTGGAGTTGATGGCCGAGAGGGCCCGATCCACTTCCGGAGGCGGGTCGATCTGGGTGATGAGGGCCGCGTCCAGTTCGATCCCATACCGCGCCCCCGTGGAGCGGCATTGCTGCTCCATGAAGTCGTTGAGCAAGGGCAGGTTCTTGCGCAGATCGTTAATGGAAACCCCCTCGGACAGCTCCGGGGCCACCGCGGCCTCATCCTCCGGCTGGCCAGGGCCGGTCTCCGGGCCACCCAGCAGGGAGGCGCCGCGCGGGTCGACGAAATTGGCCACCCGCTCGCGCAGCACGGAGATGAAATAGCCCATGACATGCTCCAGGGGTTGGGCGACGCCAAAGAGATAGGCGTAGAGATTGCGCTCGGCGACGCGGAACCGGATCTGGCCATCCACCCCCGTGGTCAGATTGTCCTTGGTCACCGCCTCCACCGTGGCCTGAACCTTGGTCGGGTCCCAGGTGATCGGCAAGGAACGGGTGGCGACGCTGACCTTGTGCACCTCCTGCCAGGGCCATTTGAAATAGGGCCCCCCTGGGCGGATCACGCGCACCGCCGGGAACTGGTAGCGCTCCTGCTCCTCGTCGTTCAGGGAGGGGTCCGTCACCGTGGCCTGGCCCAGTCGCTGGGCTCGGCCAAAACTGGTCACCAGGGCCCGCTCGTCCGGTTTGACGGTGTAGAAACCGCGCACCAGGACCCGGAAGAGGATGTACAGAAGGACACCAGCGGAAAAGCTGACGGGGAGCATGGGACTTACCTCCGGGGGGTGAAGATCTTCACGGCGAAGATTTTGTAAGCATAGTCGCTGAGCAACCCGCTGGTAAGGCTGAACATCGTCCCCGAGAGAGGGACAGTACCCGCTTCATTCTCGGTGGGAGTGGCGGGTTAACGTCCCAATGCCTTAGCCAGACCTGGCGCCCACGGCTCGCATCGAACGATAGTCGCACTGTTACCCGTGCAAAAGCCATAGCTACGCCCGGGTCCCGCGGCGTAGGCCAGTCGTCCGCGGGGCTACGGGACGCGCTCCGGCCGGCTATACTTCGTTCCTTCCCCCAACTTCCTTCCCTGACAGAACCATGGCCGCCAATCTCCTCGCCGGTCCCGCCTATCTTCTTGAAGGTATGCGCCTCATCAGTCGCCCGGGGTTACGTCGTTTCGTCGCCCTCCCCCTCACGGTCAATATCCTGGTGTTCAGCGCCGCCCTCTATTGGGGCATCGGCTGGTTTCAGGAATTGATCGCGTGGCTGCAGTCCCAGTTGCCAACCATGCCGGACTGGCTGAGCTGGCTGGACCAAGCCCTTGCCTGGCTCCTCTGGCCCTTGTTCGCCCTCCTCGCCCTGGTTCTCATCTTCCAGGGGTTCATCCTGGTCGCCAACCTGATCGCCGCTCCCTTCAACGGCCTGCTGGCGGAGAAGGTAGCGAGACTGCTGAGGGGAGAATCGCCGGAGCAGGATGCGGGCATGGGTGAAGCCCTGTTGGGCATGGGAACGGCCATGCTGGACGAGGCGCGCAAACTGCTGCACTTTCTGCTCTGGGCCATCCCCTTCCTCATCCTCTCCCTGATCCTGCCCCTGGTCGGACCCCTGCTCTGGTTTGTCTTTAGCGCCTGGGTCCTGGCTTTGGAGTACCTGGATTATCCCCTGGGTAATCAGGGGCTGGGGGCGCGTGAAATCCGCCAGCGCGTCAGGAGTCGTCCCCTGTTGAATCTGGGGTTTGGCGCGGCCACGGCGGCGCTGACCCTGATCCCGGTGATCAATTTCATCGCCATGCCGAGCGCGGTCGCCGGGGCCACGGCACTCTCGGTCAAGGAGCTCTCTGGCGGGGCGGGTGCCCTGGCCAAGAGTGGCGGCAACTGAGCCCTCGCCCCCATCGCTTAGGGGATTGTCACGGGGAGGGAAACCCGATCAGCAGGGCAAGGCGACGGACTTACCCCGCGCCCGGTCCAGACCTCAGATCAGCCAGTCGAAATCGAAGGCCTGGAGCAGGGCACCCGTGATGGCGCCAGCGACGAAGCCGCCGAACAGGGCGCCAGGCAGGAGGGTCAGGATCGAGTGCAGCAGGGCGTAGTAGCTCCCGTCCACGGCGCCGATGAGGGGCCCGGCGAATACCCAGAGGCTGGCGGCAACCACGGCGGCCACCAAGCCGATCACCAGACGCTCGATGATCTTGCAGGGAGCACCCTGCTTGACCCTCGCCTGGCCAAGCCACCACCCCACGGTGGCCGCGTAGAAGGTGCCATTGACCGAGACCAGAAAGGCAACGATGGCGGTCAGATTGAAGGTCACGGTATGCAAGGACTCGACGAAGCCCAGCAGGGCCCCGCAGGTCAGGCCCGAGACCAGGCCAGCCATGGCCTTGCCGGGGGCTTGCAGGGCGCATTGATCCGGAAAGCGCAGCAGCCGTCCCAACAGACCGCCCGCCAGGCCCGCCACCAGGACCACCTGCCAGAGGGCGACGGTACCCGGCAATACCATGAACAGCAGCGTGGCCATCCCTAGGCCGATGACGGTGCCCACCAGGGCCACCTCGCGGGCACTGTAAAAAGCCGCCCCAACGGCGCCGGCAATGGCGGCCGCGGGGGCGAAGGAGCCATGACCCAGGCCCATGGCCTGGAACAGAACGAAGAGGGCGGTGAAAAGGGGGGCGTAAATGAGTCCGATGATGGCCCAGACGAGCCCCCGCAATACCACCAGGGAGGTTCGCGAACTGACAACCGAGGAAGACATGAGAATACCGATCGGATACTGCTGTCGGCGCCGGGCAAGGCCAGGCATCTACTAGATGAAGCTATTTTCCTCCCGTGAGGAGACCTCGGCAACCGGTTTTATCAGTATTCGCTTAACAGACCAAATACCCCTGATCCCAGCCCATTTCGTCGGACACGCCGTGGAAATCTCTTGCCCTTGCCGATGGATATCTGCCTTACTACAGTCTTCGACTTCGCCACCGAGAGGATCGGGGGCTACCGATAAGCGATTTTCGCTGCGGATAACCGAAGCATTGCACATTTTCCCTCCGGCCAGGGAGGATCGGGAAAGCCGAAAATGGATCGACGGGTTCTGAAAAAAGGAAAGGGGCCCGGGGGCCCCTTGTTCGCCTGGGGTGGGTCGGACCTAGCCGGCCTTCAGCGTCCAGGAGGCGCACCAGCCATTGGCGTTGACGGCCTTGCCGGGGAAGAGGGAGCAGGGGCGCCACTCGCCTTCGGCGGCCTGAATGAACTGGCAGTTGGCGCAGTG
>SBFV01000305.1 GCA_006227775.1 Gammaproteobacteria bacterium
CCGCATTTGAGGGTCACCCAGTCGGCCTCGATGTCCTTGGAACCTTCCAGGAAATCGGACCAGGCATCCCCGGGCACCAGGCCCTCGGTCTCCCACACCACGGAGAACTGACCATCGCCCTGGATCTCGCCGATGAGGACGGGCTTGGTGATGTGATGGTTAGGCAGCATCTTGGCCACGCCGCCGGTCAGATTGGGGGTTTCCAGGCCGATCATGGCGGCGATGACCTTGTCCGGATCCGTGGTGCCGGCCTTTTCCACCGCCTTGACCCAGAGGTTGAAGCCGATGTAGTGGGCCTCCATGGGGTCGTTGGTCACCCGCTTGGGGTCCTTGGTGAACGCATGCCATTGCTTGATGAAGGCGGCGTTGGCGGGGGCGTCCACGCTCATGAAATAGTTCCAGGCCGCCAGGTGGCCCACCAGGGGCTTGGTGTCGATGCCCGAAAGCTCTTCCTCGCCCACGGAGAAGGCCACCACCGGGATGTTCTCGGCGGAGACGCCCTGGTTGCCCAGTTCCTTGTAGAAGGGCACGTTGGCGTCGCCGTTGATGGTGGAGACCACGGCGGTCTTCTTGCCGGCGGAACCGAACTTCTTGATATCGGCGACGATGGACTGCCAGTCGGAATGACCGAAGGGGGTGTAGTTGATCAGGATGTCTTCCTGGGCCACCCCTTTACCCTTGAGGTAAGCCTCCAGGATCTTGTTGGTGGTGCGGGGATAGACATAGTCGGTACCAGCCAGCACCCAGCGCTGCACCCCCTGATCCATGAGGTAGTCCACCGCCGGGATGGCTTGCTGGTTGGGCGCGGCGCCGGTGTAGAAGACGTTCTTGGACGATTCCTCCCCCTCGTACTGCACGGGGTAGAAGAGCAGGCCGTTCAGTTCCTCGAAAACCGGCAGTACCGACTTGCGGGACACGGAGGTCCAGCAGCCGAAGACGGCGGCCACCTTGTCCTTGGTCAGCAGCTCCCGCGCCTTCTCGGCGAACAGGGGCCAGTTGGACGCCGGGTCCACCACCACGGCCTCGAGCTGCTTGCCCAGCAGCCCACCCTTTTTGTTCTGCTCCGCGATCAGCATCAGCATGGTGTCCTTCAGCGTGGTCTCGCTGATGGCCATGGTGCCGGACAAGGAATGCAGGATACCCACCTTGATGGTATCGGCGGCCTGCGCCAATGCCGACAGGCCCATGCCGGCGGTCAGGCCGGTGGCCAGCAAGGCGGATTTGACTAACTTGGTAAGGCGCATAGTGCCGTTCTCCCGCTCACGTGATGACTGACCCGCTCGGGTCAGTACCCTGAATGCCAATCCCCGCCCCGAAGACGGGGGGTTGAAAGCCGACAACGAGTGTCGATCCCATTAACGCAAAAGTCGGGCCATTTCTCGCTTGATCCCTGAAATTCAGCCCGCTGCCCCGGTTGGGCGGTGAAAAGGCGCGGGCAAAGGGGAGCGGGGCACCGTTCCGGTGCGGATGGACGGTCGCTGTCGAGCTAATTTGGTGCGAGATTTCTGTCGCCGTCCGTTCGCTGGGTCCCCCCGGAGGGTGGGAGGGAGGGGGGAGGGCTTGCTCATGCGGTGCCGGAGAGCCAAAAGAAGCAAGTTGGCATGGCTTCTGCTAAGGTTATGCTGACATCCTCATTGCCCGGCTCGTGCCGTGGCATTCTGAAAACCCAAACGACCCCTTTGGATCGAGCGAGGTAATAAGCCCATGAAGTCCGAGAAACTGTTACGCGCCAGCCTGGCTGGCGCCCTCCTGGCCGCTCCTCTGACCCTGATCGCGGACGATGAGGGCAACCCGCCCCCCGAGCACAGCGTCAGCGCCAATATCGGGGTGGTGAGCAATTACATCTGGCGCGGTATCACCCAGACGGATGACAAGGCGGCGGTGCAGGGAGGCGTCGATTACAGCCATAGCAGCGGGTTCTATGCCGGCACCTGGGTGTCCAACGTCGACTTCAACCTGGACGAGGATAATCCCAGCGCCGAGGTGGACCTCTACCTGGGCTATACCAATACCATCGTCGAGGACCTGACCTATAACCTCAAGGGTATCTATTACGCCTATCCGGGGGGGCAGGATCTCAACTTCGCCGAACTTGGCGGCAGTCTGCAATACAAGTGGTTCAAACTGGGCGTGGATTACACCGTCTACGGCGAGAATGACGAGGGTCTCTATGACGACGGTGACTGGTACTTCTCCGGCGCCTTCACCTATAGCGACCTGCCCTATGGCCTGAGCTTCGGCTTGCGCGCCGGCTACACCGATTTCAAGAACAGCGAGATCCCCTACGAGGTCGTGCTGGGCGAAGACACTCTGATGCGGACGGCCAGCGCCGATTACTGGCACTACGGCGCCACCCTCAGCAAGGATGCCGGGGACTTCGGTACCTTCAGCCTCAACTGGGATCAGAACAGCGGCAACGACGAGATCGGTTACAACAACGATCCCAAATTCTGGGTGGGTTGGTTGAAAACCTTTTGATGACTTCGCTCCGGTCCTGATCATCGGTCAAGACGATCATCGATCCGGATAGACGAAAGCTCCGGCTGTATTCACCCGTTTTCACCTTCAACCCGTTTCCATGATGCCGGGCCGAGCCCCGGCCAACCCAGGGAGTGTTCCAACATGAAATTGGTAACCGCCATCATCAAACCCTTCAAGCTCGACGATGTTCGCGAGGCCCTGTCGGATGTCGGCGTTTCCGGTATCACCGTGACCGAGGTCAAGGGCTTCGGTCGCCAGAAGGGCCATACCGAGCTCTACCGCGGCGCCGAATACGTCGTCGATTTTCTGCCCAAGATCAAGGTCGAGATCGCCGTGGAGCCGGATCTGGTGGACAAGGTCATCGAGGCCATTACCGGCGCCGCCCGCACCGGCAAGATCGGTGACGGCAAGATCTTCGTCTCCGATCTGGAGCAGGCCATCCGCATCCGTACTGGCGAGACGGGTATCGATGCCCTGTAACTCCCGGGTGCTGGTTCCTTAGGATGTTGTGAAGAGGTTATGCAAATGAATAGGTTGTTTAGCATCCCGCTGGCGGGCCTCGGGCTTGCCCTGGCGGGGGTCGCCGGGGCCGAGGAGGCCCTCAAACCCGCCGCCGACGTGGTCGCCGCGGCCGCCCCTACCGTCGACAAGGGTGACACCGCCTGGATGCTGGTTTCCACCGCCCTCGTCGCCCTCATGGTCATCCCCGGCCTGGCCCTGTTCTACGGGGGCCTGGTCCGCTCGAAGAACATGCTGTCGGTGCTGATGCAGGTCTTCATGATCTTCTCCCTGATGATCGTGCTGTGGTTCGTCTATGGCTATTCCATCGCCTTCACCGAGGGCAACGCCTTCTTCGGCGGGTTGTCCAAGCTCTTCCTCAATGGGGTCACCGTGGAATCGGTGGCCGCCACCTTCAGCAAGGGCGTCTACATCCCCGAGTACGCTTACATCATCTTCCAGGCCACCTTCGCCGCTATCACCCCCGCCCTCATCGTCGGCGCCTTCGCCGAGCGCATGAAATTCTCGGCGGTGATATTGTTCATGATCCTTTGGTTCACCTTCGCCTACCTGCCGATGGCCCACATGGTGTGGTATTGGGCCGGCCCCGACGCCTATACCGATGCCGCCGCGGCCGAGGCCGCCGCTGCCACCGCGGGCTTCCTGTTCCAGAAGGGCGCCCTGGACTTCGCCGGCGGTACCGTGGTCCATATCAACGCCGCCATGGCGGGCCTGGTGGGCGCCTATCTGGTCGGCAAGCGCATCGGCTACGGGCGCGAGCATCTGCCGCCCCACAGCCTGACCCTGACCATGGTCGGCGCCTCCCTGCTGTGGATCGGCTGGTTCGGCTTCAACGCCGGCTCCAACCTGGAAGCCAACGGCCTCACCGCCCTGGCCTTCCTCAACACCATGGTCGCCACCGGCGCCGCGACCCTGTCCTGGACCACGGCCGAGTCCCTGCTCAAGGGCAAGCCCTCCTTGTTGGGCGCGGCCTCGGGCGCGGTGGCCGGTCTGGTCGCCGTCACCCCCGCCGCTGGCTGGGTCGGCCCCATCGGCGCCCTGGTGATCGGCCTGGTCGCTGGTCTGCTGTGCCTCTGGGGCGTCAATGGTCTCAAGCGCATGCTGGGCGCGGACGATGCACTGGACGTCTTCGGCATCCACGGCGTGGGTGGTATCGTGGGCGCTCTGCTCACCGGCGTCTTCGCCAACCCGGAACTGGGTGGGGTGGGCGTCTATGATTACGTGGCCAACGCCGTCGCCCCCTTCGACACCGTGGCCCAGGTCACCAGCCAGGCCTGGGGCGTGGGCGTGGCCATCGTCTGGTCGGGTCTGGTCGCCCTGATCGCCTTCAAGCTGGTGGATGTCATCGTCGGTCTGCGCGTCCCCGAGGACGAGGAGCGCGAGGGCCTCGACATCACCGCTCACGGCGAGAGCGCCTATCGTTACTGATGACTGATGCGCCAGTGGCAGGGACGCTAGGGGGGCCCACGGGCCCCCTTTTTGCGCGCCCGTGGGCTTGTTGGCTTGTATAGTCGTCGCACCCCAATTTTCGGTTTTAGCGGATCGGGTGGCCGCTGGCGGGGGACGCCGTGAATACATCCTTGTAGGCTTGACGACCGCCTCCCCGCGGTCGACACCCCCGCCAGCGGCCACCCGATCCTCCCGATCGATGCCGAAAACTGGAATGCGGCAACTATAAGCGTGCCCCCCCGATGTCGGGTCTGGCATGGGTAGCGCAAGCCGCTGATGCGCCTGCCCCCCCACCACTGGTGGGGCGGGTGGGGAAGCGAGGGTCTGAAGGGTTACGTTGGCTTCAGGTTTCAGAGGAGGGTTTTCGCGATGACCTATTGCGTGGGCATAAGCGTCGATTCGGGACTGGTGTTCGCCTCGGACTCCCGCACCAACGCGGGTTCGGACCAGGTCAGCAGCTACGGCAAGATGCACACCCTCGGCATTGCCGGCGAGCGGCAGTTCGTGATCCTGACGGCGGGCAACCTGGCCACCTCCCAGGCGGTGGTGGCCCAGTTGCGCCATGAATTAAAGGACGACCCGGACTGCCCCCTGGCTCATGCCCGCTACCTTAACGAGGTGGCCGATTACCTTGGCGAGGTCAGTCGCCAGCGCCAGAAACGCTACGTGGACAAGGACGGCCCCAACGCCGGCTTCAACCCCGCCGCCACCTTCATCCTCGGCGGCCAGATCGCCGGCGAGCCGCCGGGCCTGCACATGATCTACCCGGAGGGCAACCACATTACCACCTCCGCGGCGACCCCCTTCCTGCAGATCGGCGAGGCCAAATACGGCAAGCCAATCCTCGACCGCATCATCGAACGTAAGACCTCCCTGGAGGATGCGGCGCGCTGCGCCCTGGTCTCCATGGACTCCACCATGAAGAGCAACGTGACCGTCGGCCCGCCGA
>SBFV01000309.1 GCA_006227775.1 Gammaproteobacteria bacterium
TGCTCCAGGGCGCCGCACAGGGGGCAGGGTTCGCCGTCCCGCAACTGGTGGCGGGCCTCCGCGAGGCTCTGGATCTTTTCCAGCAGGCTGAGCTGGGTCTCCAGCAATTCCCGCTGTTTTTCCCAGCCCGCCAGGGAGGCAGCCTGGTCCGACAGTTCCTGCGTCAGGCTTGCCGCGGCGGTGGCGATTTGCCCCTCCCGCCGATCCAGATCGGCCAGGGCCTGGTGGGTCCGCCAGAGCGCCTGAGCTGACGCCACCGCCTGGGCGAGCAGATCCCGCCGTGTGCTCAGGTCGGCTTGCCGTTGGCGCCAGGTCCCCAAGTCCAGGCCTTCCAGGAGTTGTTGCAGTTGTGACCGCTGGTCGGCCCACTGGCGATGAAGGTCCTCGCGTTGAGTAGTCGCTTTGGCGGCTTGCGCCGCGGTCTCCTCCTGGAACCTGGCGGCTTCCGCGAGGGTGGTCCGCGCTTGCCGGAGGGTCCGGTCCTTGGCCAGCCGCCGGTCCTCCAACTTCCGCAGACCCGCGAAGCGCTGGAGAAGGCCCGTCAGAGCCTCCAACAGGCCAGCGTCCACCTGGGTGGCCGCCAACAGCGATGCCAGCTCGTTGGACTGCCGCCGCTGGTCTGACAGGGTGGCTTCATCCGCCTGTTGCTGGTCACGCAAGGCCGCCAGGGCCCGACTCTGTTCCCCCAGGGTCTGGGCGGCCCTGGCGATGGGTCGCGCCTGTTCGGCGAGGCGCAGATCCAGTTCCCGGGCCTTCAGGATGATGGGCAGGCCGGCGGTCTGGTTGGCCTTGGCCTCGTCCAGCCGGGCGCTGGCCTGGCTCAAGGCCGCCGTCGTCATCTGGACCGCCGCTTCCCGCATGGGGAGGGCGGCCTGTTCCTCGTCGCGACGGCGGCGGTCCTCGTCCTGGGCGCGGCGCAGGGCGGCGAGGTTGGCGAAGGTGCCCGTCAGCTCCAGGGCCTGGTTGGCGCGTCCCAGCCGCTGCCGCTCGGGGGCGAAGGCCTGGTCTCGGGCCCGCCAGTCCTCCCGTTGGTCCGCGATCCGCCGCATCTCCCCTTCGAGCCGGGTCAGGCCCTCGCGCCAGGCCAGGGCCTCGTGATTGCGGGCGATGCGGCCGTTGAGGTTCACTTCATCCCGTTGCCGCTGCTCCAGGTCCGCGCGCAACTGAGCCTCGGCCTCGGTTGACAGGAGTTGCAGGCCATCCAGTTCGGCCTGGAGCAGGCTCAGGCGGTTTTGCTCCTCGCGGAAACGTTCATGGACGCGGATGGAGATCTGGCTGTAGATCTCCGTGCCGGTGATCTGCTCCAGGATGGGCGCCCGCTGGTCAGCGGGGGCCTGGAGGAAGGCGGCGAAGCCGCCCTGGGCCAGCAGCATGGAGCGGGTGAAGCGGTCAAAATCCATGCCGGTGGCGGCTTCGACCTGCCCGGCGACACCATTGATACTGGTTTCGAGCAGGCTGCCGGAATCGAGGTCGGCGATCTCGTGCCGGGCTTGCTGGAGCGCGCCATCCGGCTTGCGGCGCGCCCGATGCTGGCTCCAGTGGCAGCGGTAGCGGCCGGCCTGGGTCGCGAAGGTGACCTCGGCGAAGCAGTCGCCCGTGTGGCGGGACATGATCTCGTTTTCGCCCTTGGTGACCTTGTCCAGGCGCGGCGTGCGGCCGTAGAGGGCCAGGCAGATGGCATCGAGGAGCGTCGTCTTGCCCGCCCCGGTGGGGCCGGTGATGGCGAAGAGACCGTCGGCGACATAGGCGGGGTGGGTCAGATCGATCGCCCACTCGCCGACCAGGGAGTTCAGATTCCTGAAACGGACGCTCAGAATGCGCATGGTCTCAGGGGCTCCCTACTTCGCCAGGGGGTCGGCCTGGTGGAAGGTGGCCAGGATCTCCCGGTAGGCCCGCAGCAGGTCCGCTTGCTGTTCCGCCCCGACACCCTGAGCCTCCAGGCAGCGGGCGAAGACCTCCAGTTCGTCCAGGTCGCCCAGGCTTTCCTCCTCATGCATCCGCTCCAGCACCCCTTGGACGAGGCGGTTGTTCCGGACGCGCAGGATTTCGGGGCGCGTGGCGGTTTCCTCCCGCGTGGCGCTTTCCTCGGCGCCACGAAGCTCATTGACGCGACTACAACCGGTTTCCCGGGTGGGGATTTCCTCCGGTATGGCCAGGAGCGCCTCCAGGCGTTCGCGCAGGTCGCCGATCAGCGCCTCGCCCTCGTAGATCACCTCGATCCAGGTCGGAGACCTGGCGGCCACCAGCTCCTTCAGCCGCTCGGCCAGCCGGTCCCAGTCGCCCTGGATACGTTCCAGGGGCTGGAAGACCGGGATGGGGATGAGACGGACGCGGCACCCTGGCCGATCGCCTTTTTCCCTGATCCTGATCCCCGCCGTGCCCGGGTCCCCGTCCAGCCGAGCATCCGTCTCCATCGCTATCCCAGGGTCAGCCCCGGTCCTGGTGGCAGTGGTGGTTATCGGCCCTTCCGCCTCTGCCTTATTCCCTTCCCATTCCACCAGGCAGAGGCTCTTTTCCTGCCGGGCCTCGCCGAAGCCCATGGGCAGGGGGGAGCCGCTGTAACGGCGGGTCTCGGCGCCGCCGATCTGTTGGGGGACGTGCAGATGACCCAGGGCCAGATAGTCCAGGCTGTCGGGAAAGATGCCCGGGCTGACGTGGGCAAGGGAGCCGATGTACAGCTCCCGTACCCCGTCGCCCTCCAGGGTCCTGCCGCCGGCGGTGAAGAGGTGGCCCATGGCCACCAGGGGGATCTCCGCCCCCAGTTCCGCGCGCCGCGCCTCGGCCAGGGCGATGACGCTGGCATAGTGGTCGCGGATGCCCGCGACCAGCTTGAGCTCCTTGTCCGCGCCGTCCTCGCCGGCCTCGACCCGGCGAATGTCCCGGTCCCGCAGGTAGGGGACGGCGCAGACGATCAGCTCCGGCGTCCCGGCCGGGTCGCGCAGCACCAGAACCTCATCCGCAGGATTCTCCGCCGCGCTGCCGATGACGTGGACGTCCAAGGCCCGCAGCAATTCCTTGGGGGCCTCCAGAAAGGTGGGTGAATCGTGATTGCCCGCCACCACCACCAGGTGCCGGCAGGACGACCTCGCGACCCGGCACAGGAAGCGGTAATAAAGCTCCTGGGCCCGATGGGTGGGGGTGCTGGTGTCGAAGACATCCCCCGCCACCAGCAGGGCCGTCACGCCTTCCCGCTCGATCAGCGCCGCCAGCCAATCCAGGAAGGCGGCGAACTCGTCGTAGCGTTGGCGGCCGTAGAGGGTCCGCCCCAGGTGCCAGTCGGAGGTGTGCAGGATTCTCATCCCGAGGCCCCCGGAAAGCTGCCGTCAGGCGGACGACTCCGCGCCTACCAGTGGGCCAGCAGCCGGCCTTCCTCGACCTTGTGGTCGAAGCGGCGCAGGGGCCGGTTGCCGACCTCGACGCACTCGCCGGTGGTGATATCGAAGGCCCAGTGGTGTTTGGGGCAGGTCAGGCGGCCATGCTCCAAGGCCAGATGGGGGATGTTGGTCTCCTGATGGGGGCAGCGGGAGTCGTAGACCCGGAAGTCCTCGCCCTGGCGGTAGATGTAGAGGGAGCGGCCGGCGGCCTCGGCGAAGGAGACCTCGCCATCGGGCAGGTCGGCGACGGCGGCTAGGTCGTGCCACTGGGGCTCGGCGCCCAGGTTTTCCGGGCGGAACTCGGGCAGGTCCATCTTGAGCAGGATGTCGGTGGCCCAGACGATCTTGGCCAGGCCCAGGACCGGGAAGGCCATGAGCAGGGCGTCGATGATCTCGTGGGGGGTGGCGCCGTTGCGCAGGGCCCGGGTCAGGTATTGCTTGAAGCCGGGCTCGGTCTGAACGGCGACCTTGGTGATGACCGAGATCAGGTCCCGGGTACGGATATCCAGGTGGTCACCGGCCTTCTTGAGGAAGGTGAAATAGCCGGTCATGGCCTCGGGGCGAACCTTGACCAGATAGTTGAGTGCGTCGCTCATGCTGTAACTCCCGCGTGATGGACTGAGCCCCGGACTGGGGCGGGTAAGGCATTATCCGCGCCAGTGGCGGAGATATCGAGCACTCTACTCATCGTGAAAGAGGCTGTTTTAAAGAGCTTCCCTTGCCTGAGTTTGACTCCAGGGTAATCGTGCCTACAATTGTGGCAATTTGCCACGGGGTAGATTGCCATGAGTGTTTCGATCCGAATCGACGATGCCTTGTACGAAACCGCGAAGGTGCGTGCCAAGGCCGAGATGCGTTCCATTTCGCAACAAGTGTCCTACTGGGCGAAGGTGGGACGTGCCGCCCTTGACAACCCCGACCTGCCGATCGAATTCGTGCGCGATACCCTGCAAGCCATGGAGGAAGAATCCGAGCCCTTTGAATTGCCGGACGTATGAACGTCACGCTGCAACAGCGCCCGTCTTTCAAGCGGGTCTACAAGAAACTGCACCCTAACCAGCGTGCTGCCGTCCATGCCGCCATCCGTGAGATCCTGGCCGATCCCTCCCTCGGCGCGGAAAAGAAGGGTGACCTCGCCGGCGTCAGGGTGTACAAGTTCGACTGCGTCCATCAGCAGTTTCTGCTCGCCTACCTTACGACTGAAGCGACGCGCACCTTGCTCGCCGTCGGCCCGCACGAGAACTTCTACCGCGACCTGAAGCAGAGTTCCGCAGCCAGATAGGGCCATCAAGCCCGGACGGACAAGCACCGGCCAGGTTTGTTATCTTTCGCCGGCCATGAACACAGCTACTCGCATCACCCCGGCCAGCTACGTCGACGCGGAAACCGGATTCGCCGCCTATGACCCCGTCCAGGCGGAGGCGGCGCGGCGGCTCGCGGCGGTGCATGCCGCCCTCTTGGCCAGACCGGCCAGCTTATCGGCGTCCAGCCCTGGCCTGTTGGCCAGATCGCGCCGGTTATCCACGTCCAGGAAGGGCGCCCTGGGCCGGGCACCCAAGGGACAGGCGTCGAACCCCGGCCTGTTGGGTCGCCTCAGGTCCCGCCTGCGTGGCGCCACCCCGGCGATCGCGCCCGTCAAGGGCCTCTATCTCTGGGGCGGCGTTGGCCGCGGCAAGACCTATCTGATGGACTGGTTCGCGGAGGCCCTGCCATTGCCGGGCAAGCGGCGGCTGCACTTCCATCATTTCATGCGCGACCTGCACGAGGAACTGGCCGGCCTGCCGCGCCAGCCCGATCCCCTGGAACTGGTGGCGGAGCGGCTGTGCCAGGATCTGCGGGTCCTGTGCCTGGATGAGTTCGTGGTCACCGATATCACCGATGCCACCCTGCTGCATGGCCTGCTGCGCGCCTTCTTTCGCCGGGGGGTGACCCTGGTGACCACCTCCAACACGCCGCCGGACCTGCTCTACCTCAATGGGTTGCAGCGCCCCCTCTTCCTTCCCGCCATCGCCCTGCTCAAGGAGCATACCGAGGTCTTCGAACTGGATGGGGGCGAGGATTACCGGCTGCGGACCCTGCGCGAGGAGGGGGTCTATCACCATGCCGGGGAGGGCGACGCCGAGGCGCACCTGGAGTCCACCTTCCGCCGCCTGCTGGGCGGCCACCACGAAGATCCCCCGCTGCTGCACGTCAATGGCCGGGATATCCCAGCGCACCGGCTGGGGCCGGACCTGGCCTGGTTCGACTTCGCGGTCCTGTGCGGCGGTCCCCGGGCCACGGCGGACTACATCGAGATCGCCCGGGAGTTCCACACCATCCTGCTGTCCGGGGTGCCGCGCCTCACCCTGGGTCAAGACGCGGCGGCACGGCGTTTTCTGCACCTGGTGGACGAACTTTACGATCGACGGGTCAAGCTGATCCTCAGCGCCGAGGCGCCGCTGGATGCGCTTTATACCGGGCAATTGCACGACTTCGCCCACGAGCGGCTGATCAGCCGGCTGGTGGAGATGCAGTCGACCAGCTATCTGACTGCCGCCGGCTAGTGGGCAAACGCCGGGATCAAGCTGCCTTCAGGCGGGGCGCGCGGCCGCTCGTCGGGCGGCCCATTGGCTGATTTGCGCATAGCCCATGACGGTCATGATCGGGAACATGCAGGTGAAGGCGATGAGACCGAAGCCATCCATCAGGGGATCGCGGCCGGGTATATGGCTGGATAAACCCAGCCCCAGCGCGGCGACGAGGGGCACGGTGACCGTCGAGGTGGTTACGCCCCCGGAATCATAGGCCAGGCCGATAATGGGACGTGGCGCGAACCAGGTCTGGATCAATACCAGCACGTAGGCGGGAATGAGGAAATAGTGCAGTGGTATGCCGGTAATGACGCGAAATGAACCCAGGGCAATGCCAATGGCGGCGCCCAGGGCGACGGCGATACGCAGTTTGCCGGCCTGGATGGTGCCGCCGGAAACCTGGCTGGCCTTCATGGAGACCGCCAGCAGGGAAGGCTCGGCGATGGCGGTGGAAAACCCGAGCGCGAAGGCGAAGAGGTAGATCCAGCCAAACTCGCGCCAGTCCACCTCGGCGTTCGCCGCCGTCAGCCCCAGAAAACCGGGATCGGTAAGTTGCTGGGCCATGAGCTTGCCAAGGGGAAAGAGGGCATGCTCCAGGCCCTCCAGAAAAAAGGTCAGGCCGAACAAAACGAACATCAAGCCGACCAGGACCCTGGGCAGGTGGGCTATTTTGCGGCGCAGGATCAGGACCTGGCTGCCAACGAGGATGGCGACGATGGGCAGAATGTCCCAGATGGTTGCCAGGAGGGTGTACCAGAGGGAAACAAGCTTCTCGATCATCGCCGAATCTCCTGCGAATGGGAAAAAAACAGGTTCACCGATGCAGTAGCGGGGAAAAAGTCATCGCTCATGACGGGGCATCGCGCCTCATACCCGTCCAGGGGTAGGGTGAGAGCCATCCTGGGGTCACCGGGATGGGTGACCGAGCAAGTCGAAAAACAACCCCCAATCGAAGGCCTGCCCGGGATCAGTCTTACGGGATGGCGCGATGTGGCTGTGGCCGACGATGCGATGGGGTGTGATGGCGGGAAAAAGCGCCATGATGGCCAGGCTGGTATCCGCCAGGACCTGGTACTGGGCAAGTTCGTAAGGGGTATCGTCCGTTCCCTCCAGTTCGATGCCGATAGAGAAGTCGTTGCAGCGTTCACGCCCCTGAAAGGAGGAGACTCCGGCATGCCAGGCCCGCTTGGTGAGATCAACGTACTGGATCAGTTCACCATCGCGGCGGATGAGCAGGTGGCTGGAGACCTTTAGCCCGGCGATGGGGTGGAAATAGGGATGGACCTCGGGGTCCAGGCGGTTCTGGAAGAGGGCGTCGATCCAGGGACCACCGAAGTCCCCGGGGGGCAGGCTGATGCCGTGGATGACCAGCAGGTCTATCCGGATACCGGGGGGGCGTTCGTCCCAGTTGGGAGACGAGACCCGAAGCGCTTGGGGCAGCCAGCCCGCCGCCATTAGCCGATCACCGCGGGGTCAGAAATGCGGCACCATGCCCTTCATCACGAGATCGGTGAGGCTGACGACGCCCAGGATCTCGCGATCCTTCACGACCGGCGCGCGGGTGAGGCTGAAGCGGTCAAAGAGGCGGGCGCAGTAGCGGATGTCCATGTCGGGGTGGACGGTAAGGGCGGGTTTGACCATGATCTCGTAGATATTGACCCGGTCCGGAGCGCGGTCCTTGGCGAGCACCTTACGGGCGATGTCGGAGATGACAACGATGCCCAGTTCGTCGTTTTCGTGACGCGGCTTGACGATCAGGGTCTTGGTATCGACGTGGCGCATGGCTTCCAGGGCGGCGGCGACCGTCGCCATGCCATCGACCAGGTCGAAATGGGGCTTCATCACGTCACGGACGCGGATCAGGGGGCGGGTGGACATGATTCAAATCTCCTCTTCGACGAGTTGGGACAGCTTGCGCACCTGATGATCGATGCCGACCGCATCCTCGACATCGATCTGAAAGGCGATCCCCGAGCCGGGTCTCTCCTTGAAGCCAGCGGCCTTGGCGATGGTTTCCAGGATGTGGCGGCTCAGGTGCTCTTCCACCAGCAGCATGATGACATCGCGCTGGCTCTCCAGGGCGAGGCCGAAAAAGGTCTTGGTCTTTTCCACCCCTTCGCCGCGGGCCTGGTTGATGACGGTGGAGCCGGTGGCACCGGCCTTGCGGGCGGCGTCGAGAACGGCCTGGGTCGATCTATCCTCGACGAAGGCCAGGATCAGTTTGAAGTGCATGGATCTTAAACCTCAGGATGCAGGGGTGCCGAGGGCGGAGGGCCGGTGCCGGAATTCAGGAGGAAGCCGGCTCAGCGGCCCGCGCCGCGCGCCGGGCGGCCCATGCGCTCAGTTGCGCGTAGCCCATGACGGTCATCATGGGAAAAAGGCTGGCGAAGGCAATGAGACCGAAGCCATCCAGCATGGGGTTGCGGCCCGGGATATGGCTTGACAGACCCAGTCCCAGGGCCGCCACCAGGGGGACGGTCACCGTCGAGGTGGTGACGCCGCCGGAATCGTAGGCCAGGGCGACGATCGTGCGGGGGGCGTACCAGGTCTGGATGAGCACGAAGACATAGCCGGTGATGATGTAATAGGGCAGGGGGGTACCGGTGATGATGCGGAAGGCCCCCAAAGCGATGCCGATGGCGACCCCGATGGCAACGGCGACGCGCAAGCCCCAGGGCTGGATGGCGCCGCCGGACACCTCGCTCGCCTTCATGGCGACGGCGATCAGGGAGGGTTCGGCGATGGTGGTCGAGAAGCCGATGGTGGCGGCGAAGAGATAGATCCAACCGAATTCGGTCCAGTCCACGCTGGTCTCGCTGCCGTCCAGGCCCAGGAAGGCGGGCGCGGTGAGCTGTTCGGCCATCAGTTTGCCGAGGGGGAAGAGGGCACGTTCCAGACCTTCGATGAAGAAGGTCAGCCCGATGAGGACGAAGAAGAAGCCCAACAGCACCCGCGGCAGGTTGGCGATGGGGCGGCGGATGAGGAGGACCTGACTGCCTACCAGGATGATGATGATGGGCAGGATGTCCCAGATGGTGACCAGCAGGGTGTGCCAGAGGGATAGCAGTTTGTCGATCACAGCAGGGCACCGTAACCCATGACGAAGATCATGGGGGTCAGCGAGGCGAAGGCGATGAGGCCGAAGCCATCGATCATGGGGTTGCGGCCCTCGATACTGGAGGCCAGGCCCACGCCGAGGGCGGCGACGAGCGGTACGGTAATGGTGGAGGTGGTGACCCCCCCCGAGTCATAAGCGATGCCGATGATTTCCGGGGGGGCGAAGAAGGTCATGATGACCACGCCGATGTAACCGATGATGATGAGATTCTGGATGGGGAAGCCGCGCAGGATGCGTATTACGCCGATGACGATGGCGGCCCCCACCGACAAGGCGACCGTGATCCTCAGACCGTAGGCGTAATCCTCGCGCGCCGCCGGTTCATCGCTGATCCAGCCGCCGACGGCGGCGACATTGGCGGCCTCGTTGGCGACCGCGATGAGGGCGGGCTCCGCCACCGTGGTGCCAAAGCCCAGGGCAAAGGCAAAAATGAGCAACCAGATGAGGCTGCCCTTGGCGGCAAAATCCCAGGCCAGGGATTCGCCAATGGGGAAGAGCCCCAGTTTGAGGCCCTGGACGAAGAGGGTCAGGCCGATCAGGACCAGAAACATCCCCCAGAGCATGTCCAACAGGTTAGGGATGGGCTGCCCGAGCACGACCAGTTGAAAGAAGGCAATGACGGCGATGATGGGGGCAAGGTCCCTAAAACTGTCGAACAGGGAGACGACGATTTGCAGGATGAGGGCCTTCATCGAGGTGCGGTAGGGACGCTCTTGGGGTTGGTTGAGTAGCGGTCGCCCGGAGCCAAGGGTTGGGCGCTCCCCTGGGATCGGGGTCCGGAGGGCAAATCTTCGGTGCAATTCGCGGGCGATTGTAACAAGATGGCAACAAATGACCAGAAGTTAGGTAGGTCCGAGGTGAAAAAATCATGAACCAAATGCAGATGGCGTTCCAATCAACTGGTTCCGCGGCCCGCGGCCACGGCGCGGATGAAGCGGGCTGGCCCCCAGCGCCGCCGGATTCCGCTCTCGTCACCGGGCTGGTGCGGATCGCCCTGGCCGAGGACCTGGGGGATGGCGATCGCACCGCCGCCCTCCTGCCGGCGGATCAGGTGTCGCGGGTGGAACTGATCACCCGCCAGGAGGCGGTCATCTGTGGATGTGGCTGGTTCGAGGAGGTCTTTCGCCAGATCGATCCGCGGGTCAGCGTTGCCTGGCAAGTCGCCGATGGAGACGGGGTGGGGCCGGGCGATCGCCTCTGCGTGATCGAGGGGCCAACCCGCGCCCTCCTCACCGGGGAGCGCACCGCCCTGAATTTTCTCCAGACCCTCTCCGGCACCGCCACCCGGGCCTGGCGTTACGCCCGGGTGGTGGCCGATCTGCCGGTACGCCTGCTCGATACCCGCAAGACGATCCCGGGTCTGCGTCTCGCGCAGAAGTACGCCGTGCGCTGCGGCGGTTGCCACAATCATCGGCTGGGCCTCCACGACGCCATCCTCATCAAGGAGAACCATATCCTGGCGGCGGGCTCCATCGCCGCCGCCCTGGACGCCGCCCATGCCCTGGCGGCGGGGGTGCCGGTGGAGATCGAGGTCGAGTCCCTGGCCGAGGTCGAGGCGGCCCTGGCGGCAGGCGCCACCCACCTGCTCCTCGACAACTTCAGCCCCGAACAGATGCGCCAGGCCGTCATCCAGGTCGCCGGTCGTGCCCGTCTGGAGGCATCCGGGGGCATCACCCTGGAGCGCCTGCGGGCAATCGCCGAGACGGGGGTGGACGAGATCTCCATTGGCGATCTCACCAAGGATCTCGACAGCGTCGATCTTTCCATGCGGTTTCTGCGCTCCTGACGACTGGCCATCGCGGGGACGGCCGTGTTATCCTACGAAGTCCCTAGGTTAATGAATGTCCCGCAATATTGTTTAGTTGTTGTTTAAACTAAGGATATTGCCTACCCATTCCCGGAGGTGGACGCTTGAACGAAAGCATCAGTCCTGGTTTCCAGGTGCGCTATTCCAACTCACGGCTTGCTGGTTTGTCCCGCGTTGCCCTTGTGATCGCCCTGGCGATGTCTCCCGCCATGCACGCCGAGGCGGGCAGCCACGGCAAGAAATCCGCCAAGACCACCCGGGTGGTGGATGGCCATCAGGTCGGCAAGGCCTCCTGGTACGGCCCGGGTTTCCATGGCAAGAAAACCGCCAGTGGCCAGGTCTTCAATCAACACGCCCTCACCGCCGCCCATCCCCACCTGCCGCTAGGCAGTCGGGTCCGGGTGACCAATCTCAAGAATGGCAAAGAGGTGGAAGTGACCATCAATGACCGCGGTCCCCATAAGGCCGGACGGATCATCGACCTTTCCCGCGCCGCCGCCAAGAAGATCGCCATGGGCGGCCTGGCCAAGGTCAAGGTGGTGGCCGTGCCCTACTGACCGCTCCTCGGCTTTTCCCAGGCGCATATCCCCCTTCCTCGTGAAGGTCCGCCTGGTTCAGGCCGGCACAGGACATGCCCCAGGGATGGGATGACCGGCTGGAACCTGTCCCGTACCATTCCCTCCGGTCTTCTCAGCCCCAACGCCCGACGGTGAACCGCCGGGCGTTTTGCGTTGGACGCCTGATTGCGGTGGCGCCTGAGCTAACCGCTATGAGGGAGTCAAGGTTAGGATCAAGGGGGCGGATGGGTCTTGAAATTCACGCTGGCAAGATCTTGAATTCACCACCGCCTACCCAATGTGGGATATGTAACCCTATGAAGTAGCGGAGATTCCTCGTCATGCGCATGGATAAATTGACGTCCAAGTTCCAGTTGGCCCTGCAGGACGCCCAGAGCCTGGCGGTGGGACGCGATCACCAGTTCATTGAGCCGGTTCATCTGATGGCGGCCCTGCTGGACCAGGAGGGCGGCAGCGCCCGGCACCTGCTGGCCCAGGCCGACGTCAACGTCAACCGGCTGCGTTCGTCCCTGGGCGAGGCCATGGAACGCCTGCCGCGGGTGCAGGGCAACGCCGGCGAGGTCCACGTCGGCAACGAGCTGGGCCGGCTGCTGAACCAGGTCGACAAGCTGGCCCAGCAGCGCAAGGACCAATACATCTCTTCCGAACTGTTCGTGCTGGCGGCGGTGGAGGACAGGGGCGAACTGGGGCGGCTGATGCGCGAGGCCGGGGCCAGCAAGGGGCCCATCGAGCGCGCCATCGAGCAGATGCGCGGCGGCCAGGCGGTGAGCGATCCCAACGCCGAGGAGCAGCGCCAGGCCCTGCAGAAGTACACCATCGATCTCACCGAGCGCGCCGAGCAAGGCAAGCTGGACCCGGTCATCGGCCGCGACGATGAGATCCGCCGCACCGTCCAGGTCCTGCAGCGCCGCACCAAGAACAATCCGGTGCTGATCGGCGAGCCAGGCGTCGGCAAGACCGCCATCGTCGAGGGCCTGGCCCAGCGCATCGTCAACGGCGAGGTGCCGGAGGGGCTCAAGACCAAGCGCCTGCTGTCCCTGGACATGGCCGCCCTCATCGCCGGGGCCAAGTTCCGCGGCGAGTTCGAGGAGCGCCTCAAGGCGGTGCTCAACGACGTGGCGCGCCAGGAGGGCAACATCATCCTCTTTATCGACGAGCTGCACACCATGGTCGGCGCTGGCAAGGCCGAGGGCGCCATGGACGCCGGCAACATGCTCAAGCCGGCCCTGGCCCGGGGCGAGCTGCATTGCATCGGCGCCACCACCCTGGACGAGTATCGCAAGTACGTCGAAAAGGATGCCGCCCTGGAACGGCGCTTCCAGAAGGTGCTGGTGCAGGAGCCCAACGTCGAGGACACCATCGCCATCCTGCGCGGCCTCAAGGAGCGCTACGAGGTCCATCACAAGGTCGAGATCACCGACCCGGCCATCGTCGCCGCCGCCACCCTGTCCCACCGCTACATCGCCGATCGCCAGTTGCCGGACAAGGCCATCGACCTGGTGGACGAGGCCGCCTCCCAGATCCGCATGGAGATCGACTCCATGCCGGAGGAGATGGATCGACTCGATCGCCGCCTCATCCAGCTCAAGATCGAGCGCGAAGCCCTGAAGAAGGAGTCCGACGAGGCCTCCCGGCGCCGCTTGGCGGACCTGGAGGAGCAGATCGCCAAGCTGGACCGGGAGTTTTCCGACCTCAACGAGGTGTGGAAGGCGGAGAAGGCCTCCCTCCAGGGCACGGCCCACATCAAGGAGGAGTTGGACCGGGTGCGGGTGGAGATGGAGACGGCCCGCCGCGCCGGCGACCTGGGGCGCATGTCGGAACTCCAGTACGGCCGTATCCCCGAACTGCTCAAGCGCCTGGAGGCCGCCAGCGCCGCCGAGCACGCCGAGAAGACCCTGCTGCGCGACAAGGTCACCGAGGAGGAGATCGCCGACATCGTCT
Source organism: Gammaproteobacteria bacterium (assembly GCA_006227775.1). Lineage (GTDB taxonomy): Bacteria > Pseudomonadota > Gammaproteobacteria > Chromatiales > Chromatiaceae > M0108. The sequence goes on from SBFV01000309.1 coordinate 13,389, forward strand.
CCAAATGGACCGGCATCCCGGTCTCGCGCATGCTGGAGGGCGAGCGCGACAAGCTGTTGCGCATGGAGCAGGAGCTGGGCAAGCGGGTGGTGGGCCAGGGCGAGGCGGTGGCCACCATCAGCGATGCCATCCGCCGCTCCCGCGCCGGGCTGTCGGACCCCATGCGGCCCATCGGCTCCTTCCTCTTCCTCGGCCCTACCGGCGTCGGCAAGACCGAGCTGTGCAAGGCCCTGGCGGAGTTCCTCTTCGACACCGAGGAGGCCATGGTGCGCATCGACATGTCCGAGTTCATGGAAAAGCACTCGGTGGCGCGCCTGATCGGCGCCCCGCCGGGCTATGTCGGCTACGAGGAGGGCGGCTACCTCACCGAGGCGGTGCGCCGCCGGCCCTACAGCGTCATCCTGATGGACGAGGTGGAGAAGGCCCACCCGGACGTCTTCAACGTCCTCTTGCAGGTCATGGACGACGGGCGCCTGACGGATGGCCAGGGGCGGACGGTGGACTTTCGCAACGCCGTCATCGTCCTGACCTCCAACCTGGGCTCGGACGTCATCCAGCAACTCGCCGGGGAGGAACACTACCAGCGGATGCGCGCGGCGGTAATGGAGGTGGTGCGGGTCGCCTTCCGCCCCGAGTTCATCAACCGCCTGGATGACATCGTGGTCTTCCACCCCCTGCGCAAGGAGCAGATCCGTGCCATCGCCCGCATCCAGATCCGCTTTCTGCAGAAGCGCCTGGCGGATCGCGACATGAAGCTGGTGGTGGACGACGCCGCCCTCGACCACCTGGGCGAGGCGGGC
>SBFV01000408.1 GCA_006227775.1 Gammaproteobacteria bacterium
TTCGACGCCGGCAAGATCCGCTCGGCCATCGAGCGGGCCGGTCGCGCCAGCGGCGAATTCACCACGGCGGAGGCGGAGCGGCTGACCGCCCAGGTGGTCAAGGTGATTGCCCACCGCTTTCGGGAGGGCCGCCTCCCGGACGTGGAGGCCATCCAGGACCTGGTGGAACAGGGCCTCATCGCCGCTGACCATGCCGAGACGGCCCGGGCCTACATCCGATACCGGGAACAGCACCGCAGCCTGCGGGCGGACCGCCGCACCCTGGTTGACGCCGCCGCCAGTATCGACGAATACCTGGACCGCTCCGACTGGCGGGTCGCCGCCAACGCCAATCAGGGCTGGTCCCTGGGCGGCCTGATCCTCAATACCTCGGGCAAGATGATCGCCAACTACTGGCTGTCCCACGTCTACCCTCCGGAGATCGGCGCCGCCCATCGCGAGGGGGACCTCCACATCCACGACCTGGACATGCTGGCCGGTTATTGCGCCGGCTGGTCCCTACGCACCCTGCTCCAGGAAGGCTTCAACAGCATCCCCGGCAAGGTCGAATCCAGCCCGCCCCGGCACCTGTCCTCCGCCATCGGCCAGATCGTCAACTTCCTCGGCACCCTGCAGAACGAATGGGCCGGCGCCCAGGCCTTCTCCAGCTTCGATACCTACCTGGCGCCCTTCGTGCGCCGCGACGGGCTGAGCTATCCCCAGGTACGTCAGGCCATCCAGGAACTGATCTACAACCTCAACGTCCCCTCCCGCTGGGGCTGCCAGACCCCCTTCACCAACCTGACCTTCGACTGGGTCTGCCCGGAGGACCTGCGCGACCAGGTACCGGTCATCGCCGGGGAGGAACAGCCCTTCACCTACGGCGAGCTCCAGGTGGAAATGGACCTCATCAACCGCGCCTACATCGAGGTCATGACCGCGGGAGACGCCAAGGGCCGCATCTTCACCTTCCCCATCCCCACCTACAACATGACGGCGGACTTTCCCTGGGACAGCACCAATGCCGAGCGCCTCTTCGCCATGACGGCCAAGTACGGCCTGCCCTATTTCCAGAACTTCATCAACTCCGAGCTCCAGCCCCACCAGGTGCGCTCCATGTGCTGCCGGCTGCAACTCGATCTGCGGGAACTGCTCAAGCGCGGCAACGGCCTCTTTGGCTCCGCCGAGCAGACGGGTTCCCTGGGGGTGGTGACGATCAATTGCGCACGGCTGGGTTTTCTTCACCCCGATGACGAGGCGGCGCTCCTCGCCCGTCTGGACCGGCTCCTCGCCCTGGCCCGGGACAGCCTGGAGATCAAACGCAAGGTGATCCAGCGTCACCTGGACGATGGCCTTTTCCCCTACACCCGGCGCTATCTCGGGACCCTGCGCAACCATTTCTCCACCATCGGGGTCAACGGTCTCAACGAGATGGCGCGTAATTTCACCGGTGACCGGGAGGACATCACCACGGCCGCCGGCCGCAACCTGGCCTTGCGCTTCCTCGACCACTGCCGGGGGCGCCTGGTGGAATTCCAGGAAGGGACCGGCCATCTCTACAACCTGGAGGCGACCCCGGCGGAAGGGGCCACCTACCGCTTCGCCCGCGAGGACCGCAAGCGCTACCCCGGCATCCGCCAGGCCGGCACGGCGGCGGCTCCCTACTACACCAATTCCTCCCAATTACCGGTGGGCTACACCGACGACCCCTTCCTGGCCCTGGAAATGCAGGAGGAGATCCAAACCCGCTACACCGGCGGCACCGTACTGCACCTCTACATGAGCGAGCGGCTATCCAGCGCCGAGGCCTGCAAGCGGCTGGTCCGGCGGGCACTGTCCCGCTTCCGCCTGCCCTACATCACCGTCACGCCCCTCTTCTCGATCTGCCCCCATCACGGCTATCTGCCCGGGGAACACGAATTCTGCCCGCGCTGCGACCAGGAGATCATCGCCCGCCGTTCGAGCCAGGCCCGGCTCCCGGCGGAACGCCTGGCGGCCTGACCCTCTCCGCCATCGCCACTGACTTTCCTGCCTGATCCCGCCACCGCCCGGACGATGACAGACACGACCGCTGCCATTCACGCCTGGCATTTCCATTATCCCCAGTTCTTCCAACCCCCATTGGCGCCAACCTAAGGAGGTCGTCCCCATGTCCACCCCTAACCCCTACGTGCTCGACGACCAGGAACGGACCCGCTGCGAGGTCTGGACCCGGGTCATGGGCTACCATCGCCCGGTCACCGCCTTCAATGAAGGCAAGAAATCCGAACACCGGGAGCGGCGTTACTTCGTCGAGGATCGGCAAACTCCAGGGGGACTCGGATTGGCCCCTGAAGCACCGGCATCGGTGCACCCGGACCAGCCAGCATGGCTGGCCTAGCCCCCCGCGGATCCCTCCTCCCCGGCCGGGCAGGGGCGACCCGAGCCAGATCCACCCGCCCCCTCTTGCGCCTGGGCGGCCTGACGCCCCTGACCAGCATCGACTATCCGGGGGAACTGGCGGCGGTGATCTTCTGCCAGGGCTGTCCCTGGCGCTGTGGCTACTGCCATAATCCCGAGTTGCTCGCCCCCATCGGCCAAGACCCTTTGTTCTGGGGCGACGTCCTGGGCTTTCTGCAACGTCGCCAGCACTTACTGGACGCGGTAGTCTTCAGCGGCGGAGAACCCACGCTCCAATGGGCTTTGCCCGAGGCCGTTAAACAGGTCAGGTCCCTTGGGTTCAAGGTCGGCCTGCACACGGCGGGGATCTATCCCCGGCGCCTGGCGACTCTGCTCCCCCACCTGGACTGGGTCGGTCTCGACATCAAGGCCCTGCCGGAAGACTATCCGGCCCTGACTGGGGTCCCGGGTTCGGGCGCGCGCGCCTGGGAAAGCCTTCACCTCTTGCTGGACGCCGGCACCTCCCTGGAAGTCCGGACCACCCTGGCGGGGCCGGTGAGCCACAGGGGCAAGGTGGAGACCTTGATGCGCCGCCTGGCCCAGGCCGGCGTGACCTGCTACGCCCTGCAAACCCCGCGGCGGGTCGGGGGCCCCTGCCAGTTTGGTGAAGAGCACGTCAACCCGGCGGGCTTGATGGCTTCGCAAGATGCCGCCATCTATGCGCCATGCGGACAGGCCCTGTTCCCTCATTTTGAGTTGAGGTAGCATGGTTCTTGTGTGGCTGTCGTTTGCCTGCTTCGGAGCCGCCGCCAACCCTCCCCCCGGGGTGGGCCAGGTCCAAGCCCCTTTCCTGCCAAGTCTCCAGGTCATGAAGAAGAAACTCAAGCGCCTCGCGACTTCGCTCCTGCCGGTTGCGGAAAACCGGGTGGGCAGTTGTAACCGTTGCGGCGAATGCTGCAAGCTCCCTTATCCCTGTCCCTTCCTGCGCTATGACGAGGAGGGCCTGAGCAAATGCGCCATTTATCACTTCCGTCCTCCCAGTTGCCGTAAATATCCCCGCACGGCCGAAGAGAATTTGACGGCGGAAGTCTGCGGTTTCAGCTTCGCCCCCAGCACATCCTCCCTGGAAGTCTCGCCTCCGGACCCGCTCGCCCCTCTGGTGCCCGTGGAACAGTCCGCCTGAGGTAGCCCAGGGTATGTCAGCGGACATCCGGGTTCAGCTTGCGCCCCTGGACCCACTCGCTGAACTCCCCTCCCTCTGGCAGGGGCAGCCCCAGGTCGGTGCCCTGGTGACTTTCATCGGTCTGATGCGTGATTTCAACGAGGGACATCAAATCCATGCCCTCACCCTGGAGCATTATCCCGGCATGACCGAGAAGGCCTTGGGGGACATCGCCGCCGAGGCCGCCCGTCGCTGGCCCCTGGAGGCTATCCGTATCATCCATCGCGTTGGCACCCTGGAACCTCAGGACCCCATCGTGCTGGTCGCCGTCACCGCCAGTCATCGCGGTCCGGCCTTTCGCGCCTGTGAATTCCTCATCGACTATCTCAAGACCCGTGCCCCCTTCTGGAAAAAGGAGATTACCCCTGCCGGGGAAAAGTGGGTCGAGGTCCGAGACACGGACACCCTGGCCGCCGCCCGGTGGGCGACGGCCGTGAGCACTGCCCCGCGGAGTAATTGACACCCGAATCCCATGCCTGAATCCCCTCCCCCATCCCAAGTCAGCACCGCTTCCAAGGACCGCGAGGCCGTGGACCGTGCGGTGGAGATCGCCATCCGCATCAGTCTGCTGGCACTCTGGGCCGCCCTCTGCTTCGCCATCATGAGCCCCTTCCTGGTACCCATCGCCTGGGGCATCATCATCACCGTCGCCGTTCACCCGGCTTACGTCGCCCTGTTAAAGCAGGTCGGCAACCGGCGGGTATTGGCCTCGGTCCTCTTCACCCTGATCGCCCTCCTCGTGCTCATCCTCCCCATCTACCTGCTCAGCGACACCCTGGTCCAGGGAGCGGAGAGCCTGGCTCATGGTTTCGAGGGGGGCCGATGGATCATCCCGCCTGCTCCTGACCTGAGTTACATCCCCCTGATCGGGAACGATATCCAGAACCTCTGGCACACCGCCTCCCAAAATATCGAGGAGGCCCTGCGCCAGATCGAGCCCCAGTTGCGCCAGATCGGCCAATGGGTACTGGGGTTCGCCAAGGACGCGGGTATCGGCATCCTGCACTTCATCTTCGCCATCTTCATCGCCGCCGGAATGCTGGCCAAGAGCGAGGAGGCCGGGAACGTGGCCCATGGCATCGCCCGCCGCCTGGCGGGCGAGCATGGTTCCCGTTTCGCCGAGCTGGCGATCGCCGTCGTGCGAAGCGTCTCCCGCGGCATTCTGGGCGTCGCCATGATCCAGGCCACCCTGGCGGGACTCGGGATGCTGGCGGCCGGCGTACCCGCGGCGGGCCTATGGGCCCTGGTCGCCCTGCTGCTCAGCACCATTCAACTCGGCGTCTTCCCGGTCATGCTGCCGGCGGCCATCTATCTCTTCTACACCGCCAGCACCACCACCGCGGTCCTCTTCCTGATCTGGACCCTGTTCGTCGGAGGTATCGACAATGTCCTTAAACCCCTCCTGCTGGGGCGGGGCATCTCGGTGCCGATGCTGGTCATCTTCGTCGGCGCCATCGGTGGCTTCATCGGCCAGGGGATTATCGGTCTCTTCGTGGGGGCCGTCGTGCTGGTGCTGGGTTACGAACTGCTCCTGGCCTGGTTGGGGGAAGCCCCACCCCCGCGAGATCCCCCCGATGCCCCCCCGCTGGTGGAGCGGACGCCGCCCGAGGGGGACCGTCAGGAGGCTTGAGCCCCGCTATACCCAAAGTCCTCCTGTTCCCAGTCAGACCAGGGTACAGCAGGGGGCTTGTGGTGAGCTGTCGACCCCGGCGTTGCGGTCGCCTGGTCTTCTGGGTTGCGGGGGGCTGCTCCCTTGGGAGGGGAGCCTTTTGAGCATTCCCCCCCAAGGTGCCAGCAGCCTGTTAAACTCAAAT
>SBFV01000192.1 GCA_006227775.1 Gammaproteobacteria bacterium
TCGCCTGCCCCCCCCCAAACGCCACTTCTGGGACACGGACTGGAGTAAACGCTTCGTCTTCGAGTTCCTGTTGCCGCCGGCGGCGCTGGTCCTGGAGCGGCGCCTCGCCCGGGCCCGGGAGGGGACCCACCCGGTGGACGCCTATCTTGACCTGGCGCATATCCGCCGCCAGATGGAGGTTTTCGCCGAGGTCGCGGCCCATTTCCAGCGTTCCGGCATGGGGGTCTATGTGCGCGAGAACGTGGATGAGCCGCCCTGGCGGATCACCCTGGCATCAACGGGAGGCTGAAATGAATTTTCCCACCAAGAAGTCCTCGAAGGGATTTTTACACCGTTTCCGCGACTTGGTGGATGAATTCGGGGCCTGCGAGGATATCGAGATCGCGGGTTCGGTCAGTCTCGGCGAGACCAAGGTGCGGTTTTCCTGTCCCCTGGCCCCCATCCTGATGCAGTTGGGGGGTGAACAGGGGAAACGCCTGCAACTCTACCCGGAGCCCATCCTGACGGCGGAGGGAGGCATGGCCCCGACCGGGGCCTATCTGATCGAAGATCCGGAATACAGCGTCGGCCAGCTCCAGGGCTTTCTCCGCCTGGTGCCGGGGGATACCCTGGTGCTGGGGCGGGAGGAGCCCCAGCAGCGGGATCTGCTGGACTATCCCGGGACGGTGGCGGAGCGCCACCTGCGCATCAAGCTGGGCCAGGACGGCCTGACCCTGAAGAACCTGGCCCTCAGCGAGGGCAGTTGCCTGTCCCCGCTGCCCCCCAAGGCCGGTTGGAAATCCTCCGCCGAGCTGCGCCTGGCCAAGCTCGAACACCTGGCCCGTCGTCTCGGCGCCCCCATCCTCGAGCCTCCCGCGGAGGATGCCCTGGCCCTGATCGAGGGCGTCATCGCCCACATCGCGGGTGACCCCCATCAGCCCAGGGATGCCAAGGGGCGCCCCGGCGGTCTGGTGGAGTTGCCCCCCGACGTGGACCCGGTCTTCGTCGGCGACCTCCATGCCCGTATCGACAATCTGCTGGTGGTCCTGACCCAGAACGCCATCCTCGATGGCCTGGAGGCGGGTCGGGTGGCCCTGATCATCGTCGGGGATGCCCCCCACCCGGACGAGGAGGGCCAGGAGGCCGAGATGGACACCTCCCTGCTGCTCATGGACCTGATCTTCCGCCTCCAACTCGCCTTTCCCGGCCAGGTCTATTATCTGCGTGGCAACCACGACAGTTTCTCCGAAGAGATCAGCAAGAACGGCGTCCCCCAGGGCGTCCTGTGGGAACATGCCCTGCGGGAGCGACGCGGTAGCGCCTATTTCGACGCCATGAGCCAGCTCTACCGCTGCCTGCCCTATGTCGCCACCTCCCCCCGTTTCGTCGCCTGCCATGCCGGACCACCCACCTCCAGCGTCAGCCGGGCCCAACTCATCGACATGCGCGACAACCCGCGGCTGGAGTGGGAGGTCACCCGGGTGCGCCTGCGCAAGCCCAATTCCCCCGCCGGCTATGGCCCTGGCGACGTCAAGCGCTTGCGCAAGGCCCTGGACCTGGGCCCCTACGTCCCCCTCATGGTCGGACATACCCCCCTGTCCGGAGATGACACCCTCTGGGTCGAGGCGGGCAATATCCCGTCCCACCATGTCATTTTCGGCGCCCACCCGGAGTGGATCGGCATCATCGCCATCGTGGGAGAGCGTTTCATGCCCCTGCGCTATCCCGTCGAGCCCCTGACGGGCCTCTACAACCGTCACTTCTCCGGCTGAAGTCCGCGCCCCGGCGGATATCTCGCTCCCGCCGGTGCCAGCAAGAGGCGGCGGAATTGAATGTTACAAATCCATGACATTCGTGTTACGCTCCACCCACAAACAGACCGAGAGAATTAGATCGATCCCCCCGCCCTCTGGGCCAGATCGACGGCCCTCCTTTGGGTGCTCCTACTCAGAGAGGGTGATGGGCAATCCCCGACTCTCGCTGTGTTCGTTCAGGGCTGATCCGGACCGATCCCAGTCGGGACGCTTCCCCGCGACAGCCGAAAACTATAACGATTAGCCAAGGCGTCCATCGCATCGGGCCAGCGGTATCGCTCGAACGGGGACACACCACACCGGGGAGGTTACACCGGCAGCCATGCACAACAAAGTCCCGAGCCTTTGCTCATTGTCCCCCCCCCTGGCCGGGGAGATCGTCGCGCCACCGATCCCCGAATATCTCAAAAAGGTCTATTGGTGGGCATATCTCCATCCCAAGGCGGTCCATTTGTTCGAACGCGAGTGGCTGGTCAATCTGATCCTCTGGGGTAATTATCAGCCGCTGTGCGATGCCGCCCTGGCGGATCTGCGTGGCGCTGGCCAACAGCGGATTCTGCAAGTCGCCTGCGTCTATGGCGACCTGACGGAACGGCTGCTGGGTTTGATGGAACCGCAAAGTCGGCTGGATGTGATCGATGTGGCGCCAATCCAACTCGACAATCTCCAAAAAAAGCTGGCCCCGGATACGCGATTGCATCTGCATCAACAGGATTCGCGCTCCTTGAGCTTCGCCGAGGGTTCCTTTGATCGCACCCTGTTGTTTTTCCTCCTCCATGAACAACCCGAAGAGGTCAGGCGCGCCACCCTGGCGGAGGCCCTGCGGGTGACGCGGCCGGGGGGTAAGGTGGTCATCGTCGATTATCACCGTCCGCTGCCCGGTCATCCCCTCTATCTGGTCATGAAGATGATCCTCGGCACTCTGGAACCCTTCGCCCTCGATCTGTGGCGGCAGGAGATCCGGGATTATCTGCCGCCGACGGCCAACCTGGTCTCCTTCGATAAGGTCACCTCCTTCCGCGGGCTCTACCAGAAGATCGTGATCCAGCCCTAGAATCCGCCCCGTCGTCGGCGGCTGGATCGACGGCGGGCCTTTCCCTTCAGGGTTGTTCAGGCTCGCAGGTTCCAAACGTTCGAGCGGCAACTCCGGGAGGGCAACAACAAAAGCGCGATCCCCATCGCGCTTTTCGTCTTTTCCACGACGCGTGCTGAAGCCATTCGGTTTACCACCCCCGCTGGAAGGCCGGAGTCCCTCCCGTCGCAGCCATGGGCTGAAAGCGCGTCAAGCCTAATGACAGCGAGAGAGCGACATGGAGACGATTCCCCTCTGGGATGCCAGCATGAGCGTGGGTAATGCCGAGATCGACGAACAGCATCGGCAGCTCCTGGCCCTGAACCAACGGGCGGCGGAATTGATCGCCAATACCCATGGCACCCACACCCGCAAGGAAATCCGGCGGGTGCTGAACGCTATCGTGGATCTGGTGGAAACCCATTTCGCCATCGAGGAACGGATGCTGAGCCTGAACGGTTGCCCGAACCTGGCGGAACACAAGGCGGAACACGACCGCTATATCGAACTGCTGGCCGACCTGATCCATGCATCGATGCTGAAGGATCTTAAATTGAAGAAGGTCGCCAGCCTGCTCGCGGAATATATCCAGCATCATCTCCAGGAAATGGATATGGGTTGCCGGGAATATCTGCGCGAAAAGCCGACCACCTAGTCGGTTTTCCCCTCCTCGCGGGACCAACGCCGGTCCCTTCCAGGCCACCGGCCCTTGGCTCGGCCGGGGTGCAGCAAATTATGCGCGCCGACCGTGGCCGGCAAGATACATCTTGTTGATTCTTTTATGGTTGTTCATGATGTCCCCCTTTTCGCGGGAGCTTGGCTGCACCCCGCGTCCTGACGGCGCTTGCGCGGGTAACCGCATAACGCTCTGATTCTAAGCATGTAACAAGGGGATGCCTAAGCTGGCACGACAATTGGATTCCTGGTAGTCGTGGCGTCGCAGCAATTGCGGCTTTCTACCAGCTTCCAACGATAAAGTGGCCGCGACCGGCCCAGGTCAATCTGGAACTGGCCCATCCCATCCCGGCAACGGAGTGACTTTCATGCAGATATTCACGCAGACCCATTCGGGGCGTCTGGCCAGCATCCTGGCTGGTTTGGTACTGGTTTCTTCCGGCGAGTTCTGGATTGACGACCTCTCCCTGGTGATCGCGGGCGCTTTGCTGCTCTACACCGTTCTGGCGCGGCCCTCGAGTTCGCTCCAACCCTAAGCTATCCGCCCGTCATCGGTAACCATCCCGCCTCCCCTGGGGCGCCGGGGCCACTTGGCCCCTGACACCCCAAAGCCGTCAAAAGCATTTCCCTGCCTGGGTCCCCTGCCATGGGGACCTTTCTGGCATTCCATTTCCAGCAGCCTCAAGTGAGATTGTCATGAAAGAACCCAAACTCGCCCTTTTCGGTAAGTCCAAGGCCATGGAGGCCGAAATCGACGATTTCCTGGACAAAATATCGGAGGGTGGTCTGCGCTTCGAGCAAGGGATTACCGCCTTTATCGACGGGGCGACGCCGGAGCGCCTGATGGAACAGGCCGAACAACTGCGCGCCACGGAAGCGGAGGGCCATCGGCTGCGCCGCGCCATCGAGACCCAACTCTATACCGAGATGCTGATCCCGGATTTCCGCGCCGATGTCTTAAGTCTGCTGGAGGACCTCAACTATGTCCTCGGTAAGCTGGAGGACATCTTCCTGTCCATTACCGTCGAGCAGCCGACGATCGACGAACCTTACCGGGCGGATTTCAAACTCCTGGCCAGTTCGGCGGTGAAGACCATCGAGGCGGCCATCCTCGGTAGCCGGGCCTTCTTCCGCAACATTGCCGCCGTCCGTGATCACCTGGCCAAGGTCTATTTCCACGAGGACGAGTGCGACCAGATCGCCATCGGTCTCAAGCGCGCCATCTTTTCCGCCAACCATGGTCTCGATCACAAAATCCACCTCCGCTATTACGTCGACAAGATCGACAGCCTCGCCGACGAGGCGGAAGAGGTGGGTGACTGGCTCGCCATCTATTCCATCAAGCGCTCCCTCTGAGGGGCTCTCGTCCGCCGCCGGCCCCAAGGGCGGGCCGCGGCCAACTTTGTCGACAGTGAGGGACATCGATGGATATTGCCATTCTCATCTTTCTTTCCAGTGGTCTCTTCCTGGGCTGGTCGCTCGGGGCGAACGATGCCGCCAATGTCTTCGGTACCGCGGTCGGCAGCCGCATGATCCGGTTCACGACGGCGGCGACCATTTGCGGTATTTTTATCATCTTGGGCGCTGTCTTCAGTGGGGCGGGCGCCGCTCATGGTCTGGGCGAACTGGGCACGCTCAATGCCCTCCCCGGGGCCTTCATGGCGGCCTTCTCGGCGGCCCTCACCGTTTACGGGATGACCTTGGCCCGGCTCCCGGTATCGACCACCCACGCCGTCGTTGGCGCCATCATCGGTTGGAACTGGTTCAGCGGTTCGCTCACCGACCTGTCCACGCTCTACACCATCATGTCGACCTG
>SBFV01000454.1 GCA_006227775.1 Gammaproteobacteria bacterium
CGCCGGATGACGAAGTCCGGGGTGTAGGCGTGCCAGCGGCCGTCTTCGCCCAGGTACTCGACCAGGAGGTCGGTCATGGCGGGGTCGGTGAGACCGCCGGTGAACCAGATGCCATCAATCCGGTGGGGATGGGTCCGCAGCAGTTCCAGCACCCAGTCGAGAAATTCCCGCTCCGGCCCCGAGTCGAAGTTGCCCTCGTAGTGAAAGCTGGTGGCGCGGGCGGCGGCGGGATCGGGGGTCTGCTCCGGGGTAACGAAGAGCGGTTCCCGGTCCTTGGCAAAGCTGATCCTAGCCGTATAGACGGGGCCGTCCGGGCCCTCATGACGGTCGAAGCCCCCGGCCCGCACCAGGGCGACCGCCACGTCGATGATCTCGTCGTAGCGCTCGTAGTCGGCGCGCTGGGCCCCGATCTGTAAGCCCAAGGCGTCCAGGTGGTGACCGGGGATGGGCGCCTGGCCATAGGCAGCGCGCAGGGCCTCGATCACCTCGATGGTCGGCAGGTGGTAATTGGCGGCCAGACCGGCGGCGGCGGTGTAATGACCCAGGGTTTCGGCGAGGTAGGTCAGGGTCTCATCCCCGGCGTCCAGGCGCTGGAAGCGGGTGACGCCCTCGGCGGTCTCGCTGACGGACCAGGTCTGGACCTTGGGCAGTTCCGGCGCCGGCAGGTCGGGAATAACCAGACGCAGGGGTTGCCGATCGGCCGGTGCCCGGGGGCGGACGCGCAGCAGGCGCTTGCGGATCAGCAGGGGCGGCAGATCGGGACAACGCAGGACGATGTCCTTTTCCACCCGCTCGGGGCGCTGCCCGTCCAGTTCCTTGAGGCTGGTGCCGTAGGTCTCGGCGAGCTGATTCTCCAGGGTCTTGCGGTTGCTGCGGGTCAGGTAGACCCGGGCGGGCCGGTCGTTACCGGGCACCTGACGCAGGCAGCGGCTGGCGGCCTGGAGGACGAAGTTGTTGCTGGTGTTAAGTTTGCGGACCAGGGCGCAGGCGAAAAGGCTGGGGCAGTTCCAGCCCTCGGTGCCCATGTTGACCAGCAGCAGGACGCGCTGGTGGGCGGCGGGATCGCGGGCCACGGCCTCGAAGGCGCGACGGGTGGCCTCGCTGGACTTGTTGTCCACCGCCAGCACCTGGTCGGTACCGATGCCATGCAGGGCCAGGGCGCCGGCCACCGCCGGGCGCAAGCCGTCGCGGACCTCGATGCTGGGAAAATACAGGGCCAGGCGGGCGGGGGCGCCATTGGGGAGGGTGCCGGCGAAGAGACGCATGGACCGGCCGTTACGCACATTGGGCCGCTGAATGCGGATCTTCTCGGTATTGGTGACGATGCAGTTGAAGCGGCTGCCGGCGATGATGGGGATGGTCTTGTCGCCGTCGCGGGTGAAGGTGAGCTTGAAGCTGGCGGCGAAGGGCTTGTGCAGGCGTGGCGGGAGGAGTCGCTCGTAGGGGATGTCCGCCAGTTCACGCAGGGCGCCGAGGATGGTCTTGCCAAGGGCGAAGATCAGGGTGTTCTGCACATAGGGGCCATCCGGGTCCTCCAGGGCCAGGGCGAACTCGGTGGCGACGGTGGCGCCCATCAGCACCGTCTTGCCGCCCCCATGGCCAGGGCCTGGAAGAGGAGCGACTGGACCCTCAGGACGCGGTCCTCGTCGACCATGCCTTATCAAGCGCAGGCTTCGGTATCGCTGGTCCCGGGCTGGGCCAGGCGTTGACGGTCGCGCTCGAACGGATCCTGGCCCTGGCAGCCGCGGCCAAGGGCGGCCAGGGCTTCGAGGGCCCAGGCCGGCAGGTCAGGGTGAAGCCGGTAGTGGATCCAGAGGCCGGCGCGGCGGTCGCGCAGGATGCCACTTTCCCGCAGGACGGCGAGGTGGCGGGAAATCTTGGGTTGAGGCACTTCCAGGGCCTGGGTCAGTTCGCAGACACAGCGTTCCTCCCCAGGCGGGAGGAGCATCAGAATACGCAGCCGGGTAAGGTCGGCGAGGGCACGGGTGAGGTTTTCCGGGTGCAAAGCCATGTTCCAGCCTGAAGGGGGTGGGATCCGGTGGGTGATGGACGGGTTTGACGGCGGAATTGTGCCATGCCCAGGAGTCCTGCCCCAGGATTTTGCGTCCAGGCATTCTCAGCGCCCTCTCCCGCCGGGCTAACCCACCCCATTTGGCTAGTCCCTCTTTCACTCTGGGCCACCTCTCCACGCCGGGCTCCTTGCTTCCCCCTCTGGCTTGCCGCCCTCCCCCAGCGAAGAGGAGGGCAGGCTTTGCCGCGCAATTGAGGCGGCGGCTGAAGGAGGGGAGCGCTGGCCCGGGGGATTGAGCCAGCGGCTGGCGATCAAGCCCCCGCCAGCATCATGTTCATCATGAGCTTATTGAGCCGGCCGACGAAGGCCGCCGGGTCGTCGAGCTGCCCGCCTTCGGCCAATTGCGCCTGATCGAAGAGGATCAGAGCGAGGTCGCCGAAGCGGCCCGCGTCCTGCTCGCTCTCCAGGCGCTTGACCAGCAGGTGATCGAGATTGACCTCCAGGGTCGGTTTGGCGGTGGGGGCGGACTGGCCCACGGCCTTGAGCACCCGCGCCAGGTTGGCGCTCATGTCGTACTCGCCCACCACCAGGCAGGCGGGTGAGTCCACCAGGCGGGTGCTGGCGCGAACCTGGTCGACCTTGTCGCCGAGGGTCTCCTTCAGCCGCTTGAGCAGATCGCCATGCCGCTCGGCGGCCTTTTCCAACTGCTCCTTTTCCTCTTTGTCCGCCAACCCGCCCAGGTCCAGGTCGCCCTTGGTGACGGACTGGAGGTGCTTGCCCTTGTACTCGGTCAGGGAGGATACCAGCCACTCGTCCACCCGGTCGGAAAGCAGCAGCACCTCGACGCCCTTCTTGCGGAAGACCTCGAGGTGGGGGCTGTGACGGGCGGCGGCGGGGCTGTCGGCGGTGATGTAGTAGATCTTGTCCTGCCCTTCTTTCATGCGCTCGATGTAGGCGTCCAGGGACTCGGTCTGGTCATCATTCTCGGTGTGGGTGGTGGCGAAGCGGATGAGGCCGGCGATGCGCTCGCGGTTGGGGAAGTCTTCGCCCGGGCCCTCCTTGAGGACCTTGCCGAACTCCTTCCAGAATTCCCGATACTTGTCCGCCTCGTCCTTGGCCATGGTCTCCAGTTGGCCGAGGATGCGCTTGACGTTGGCGCCGCGGATGGTGTCGATCTTGCGGTTGTGCTGGAGGATCTCGCGGGAGACGTTCAGCGGCAGGTCGTCGGAGTCCACCACGCCCTTGACGAAGCGCAGGTAGTGGGGCATCAGCTTCTCCGCCTCGTCCATGATGAAGACCCGGCGCACGTAGAGCTTGACGCCATGCTTCTGGTCCCGGTCCCACAGGTCCCAGGGGGCGCGCTTGGGTATGAACAGCAAGGCGCTGTATTCGTTGGTGCCCTCCACCCGGTTGTGGACCCAGGCCAGGGGCTCCTCGAAGTCATGGGAGATATGCTTGTAGAACTCCTGGTACTCCTCGTCCGTGACGTCGGCCTTGTTGCGCATCCACAGGGCCGTGCCCTGGTTGACGCGCTCCCACTCGGGGGTCTTGGCCTCCTCCTCCCCCTCTTTTTCCTCCCCATAGGTCTCCTTCAGCATCTCCACCGGCAGGGCGATGTGATCGGAGAACTTGCTGATGATGCTACGCAGGCGCCAGGGCTGGAGGAAATCCTTTTCGTCCTCCTTGAGGTGCAGGGTGACGCGGGTGCCGCGCGCCGGTACCTCCAGGGTCTCGATGTCATACTGGCCACGCCCGTCGGAGGACCAGCGCACCCCATGCTCGGCCCCCAGGCCGGCGCGGCGGGTGAGGATGGTGACCTTGTCGGCGACGATGTAGGAGGAGTAGAAACCGACGCCGAACTGGCCGATGAGGGCGCTGTCCTTGGTCTGGTCGCCAGTCATGGCCTCCAGGAAGCGACGGGTGCCGGAGCTGGCGATGCTACCGATGGTCTCCGTGACCTCCTGGCGGCTCATGCCGATGCCATTGTCACTCACGGTCAGGGTACCGGCGTCCTTGTCGACCTCGACACGGATGCGCAGGTTGGGGTCGTTCTCCAGCAGGCCGTCGTCCGACAGGGCCTCGAAGCGCAACTTCTCGGCGGCGTCCGAGGCGTTGGACACCAGCTCGCGCAGGAAGATTTCCTTGTTGGAATAGAGGGAGCGGATGACCAGGTCGAGCACCTGGCTCACCTCCGCCTTGAATTCCAGGGTTTCCTTATGGGCCTCTACAATCATGGGTTAACCACCTTCTGGTTGCGATCAGGATCGATTCGATAAGAAAGAAATGGACCCTTGTTCTCCGGCACCCTGGATGGGAGAGAGAACCGGGTAAAAGTATATGGGGGTTAGGAGTTCAGACGGCGTCAGGACCGGTCCCGATTCACCGAACACTTCAATCGGGCCATTCAGGCGGGCCCCTGGGCTGATCTCCAGGCATTTATTTATCCCCCTCGCCAGCAATTTCCGCTGGCTTACGCCATCAGTAAGATGTAGGTCCGCCTGGGTGGCGCTAGAATAGTCGCGTCCGGCTACGCCCCTGAACACCTTGGTCACAGGGCGCCGGTATAGGGTCGCTTCCAACAACTTCAAGGGGTCATCCGCCATGGAGCCGAAAGTCGTCGCCACTCAGCCCTTTCCGGGTCAGCGCCCTGGCACCTCCGGGTTGCGCAAGAAGGTCAAGGTGTTTCAGGAGCCGGGTTATCTGGAGAACTTCGTCCAGGCCATCTTCGACACCCAAAAAGAGCTGGCCGGCGGCACGCTGGTTTTGGGCGGCGACGGCCGTTATTACAACCGCACCGCGATTCAGTCAATCCTGCGCCTGGCCGCGGCCAATGGCGTCGCCAAGGCGTTGGTGGGCCGCGAGGGGATACTTTCCACGCCGGCCTGCTCCCATGTCATCCGCAAATATGGCGCTCAGGGCGGCCTGGTCCTCTCCGCCAGCCACAATCCCGGTGGCCCGGACGAGGACTTCGGCATCAAATTCAATGCCGCCAACGGCGGCCCGGCCCCGGAGGCGGTGACCGAGGCCATCTATCAGCGCACTCAGAAGATCGACCGTTACCGCACACTGGAGGCCGCGGACCTGGACCTGGACCACCTGGGCGTCAGCCAACTGGGCAAGATGGCGGTGCAGGTCATCGACCCGGTGGCGGACTACGCCGACCTCATGGGGACCCTCTTCGACTTCGAGGCCATCCGGCGCCTCTTCGCCGGGGGGGAGTTTCGCATGAAGTTCGACGCCATGAGTGCCGTCACCGGTCCCTATGCCGTCGAAATCATCGAGAACCGCCTGGGCGCGCCCCCTGGCACCGTC
>SBFV01000089.1 GCA_006227775.1 Gammaproteobacteria bacterium
CTAAACAAGGGCCTTCCTGGCTATAACCGGCACCCACCCGGCCTAATCTGCCGCGATCTTGCTACATACTGCCGGTCCTCGCAGGATATGACCCGTCCTTCCACTGCCAGCGGTTCCACGCATGTCCAAT
Source organism: Gammaproteobacteria bacterium (assembly GCA_006227775.1). Taxonomy (GTDB): domain Bacteria; phylum Pseudomonadota; class Gammaproteobacteria; order Chromatiales; family Chromatiaceae; genus M0108. Next base: position 131 of record SBFV01000089.1, read on the forward strand.
CCCCGACCTACCGGCGCCAGCCTTTTTTTCGATACCCTCGTGGACCTCGGCGTGGAATACATTTTCGGGCATACCGGCGGTGCCGTAATTCCGCTCCATGTGGAATTGAACAAGCGCATGCGTCGCGAGGAGCCGTCGCCGCGATTCATCCTTTGTCGTCAGGAAGGGGGAGCGGGGCATGCGGCAGAGGGCTATGCCCGTACCAGCGGTCGGGTCGGGGTGGCCCTGGCCACCTCGGGGCCCGGAGCCACCAACCTGGTCACCCCTATTGCCGATGCTTACAAAGATTCCATCCCCACTCTCTTCATCACTGGTCAGGTGCCCAGCTTCGCCATCGGTACCGATGCCTTCCAGGAGGTGGATACCCTCGGCATCACGCGGCACATCTCCAAACACAACTATCTGGTCAAGGATGTGCGTGACCTCGAATGGGTGCTACGGGAAGGTTTTGCCCTCGCCCAGAGCGGTCGACCTGGCCCCGTGGTCGTGGACATCTGCAAGGACGTGCAACTGGCGCTGGCATCGAAACCCAATAGCCCACGCCCCCGGCATCGGGAATCCCAGAACTTCGACAGGGCCCGCGCGGATGCCATCCTCGATGCCCTGGCCTTGGCCCGACGCCCAGTCATCAAAGCCGGGGGCGGCATCATCCACGCCGAGGCGGCGGAGGCACTGCAGTCCTTCGCCGAGCGGTACGAGGTTCCGGTAACGACCACCTTCAATGCCCTGGGGGCCATACCCTTCCATCGGCCCTACTACCTGGGCATGCCGGGCATGCACGGGTCCATACCCGCCAACTATGCCCTGCGCGAGGCAGACCTGATCCTGACGCTGGGGGGGCGATTCGACGATCGGGTGGCGGTCAAGGATTTCGCCAAAGGCAAGCGCATCGCCCACGTCGACATCGATCCCTCGGAGTTGGACAAGCGCATTCGCGCCGACCTGTCGCTCGCCGCGGACCTAAAGCTCTTTCTGGACTATGGCTTGGCCAGCGGCCAGGGTGCCCGGCATCCGGAATGGCTGGCTCGCGTTGCCGAGTGGCGTCTCCAGATGCCCAAGCCCTATCTCCAGACGGAATCCATCAAGCCCCAGGCGGTGATCGAGGCAATTTCCAGCCTGACGGAGGGGGATGCCACCCTGGTAACGGGTGTCGGTCAGCATCAGATGTGGGCGGCACAGTACTACCGCTTCTCCCGCCCCCGCCAGTGGATCAGCTCCGGAGGCCTAGGGACCATGGGTTTCGGCCTCCCCGCGGCCATCGGAGCCTGGTTCGCCAAACCAGACAAGCCAGTAGTTCTGATCGACGGCGATGGCAGCTTCCAGATGAACATCCAGGAACTCGCAACGGTCGCCGCCAACCGTATCCCGGTGAAGATGTTCGTCTTGAACAATAGCTTCCTCGGTATGGTGCGCCAATGGGAAGACATGATGGATGATGGTCATCACTATGAAACCTGCCTAGCACGCAGCGCTGAATGCAAGCCCGACTGCACCCTGACGGACCCGGCCTGCCGCCGCCAGATCCCAGACCTCCTGGGCCTGGAACAGGTCTATCCGCGCATCCACGTCTCGCGGATCACTGATACCGCCCATCTCTGGGAAGGCATAAGCGCGGTTCTGAACCGACCTGGCCCTGCCTTAGCGGATATTTGGGTAGACAAGACGGAAGACGTGCTACCCATGGTCAAGCCAGGACATGGGCTAAGTCAGATGGTTGAATAGGTTTCAGGTGGGATCAGGCGATCGGCTGGGACTCTGACCATCCCGTTCCCCTACCCGATCAGACGAAAAGATAGGGCATGAGAAATCAGCGGCTAGACGATTTCGTCGAAACCGGCCCGCCTATACCATTTTCGCGCCTCCTGTAAGTCTTTCTCGACCCCCCGCCCCTCCTGATACATCATCGCCAGGGTTGTCTGAGAGCCAGCCAACCCCTGCTCCGCGGCTTGGCGGAACCAGTGCACCGCCAAGGCGAGGTCCTTGTTCGTGCACTCACCCTCCAAAAACATGAAACCCAGGCCGTGCTGGGCAATGTCCAAGCCAGCCTCGGCGGCTGCCTTCATGTAGCGGAAGGCCAGGTCATGATTCTCATGCATCCCCAGCCCATTCTGGGCCATGATCGCCATGCGGTACTGGGCCTGGGGATCACCAGCCTCAGCGAGGGGGGACAATAAACCCGCGGCGCGGGCAAAATGCTTGGCCTCGAAGGCGGCAATGCCGCTACCGAGTTCCATGTCGTAGTTGGTGATTTTGTCACTCATGCTGGGGTCCAACTGGGGTTTCAGATTGACGGGGGAAGGCCGGCCCTATCGGCCCGGCTTGACCAGACCGTATATTTTCGATTTGCGGGCTCTGACTGCCGAATCAAAGCCCCAGGGAGGGGGTCGCCACATCCAGCTCCGCCCTGGGCACTGACAAAGAATCCTTTTCCACTGCCAACCAGGCGCTCCAATGCTGGAGCAGTACCGGATTGGCGGCGGCGACAGCCATAAGGGGATTCAGGGAGAACTGATCCAGGGCCGCTCTCCGCCCCTGCTCCAGTAACAGGCTCCGGACTCCCGCCTCAGTGGCGATGAGTCGACCGGCGGCATAATCCCAGAGCCGCTGCCCACCATGTAAATAGAGTCGCGCCCGCCCACTCGCCAGCCAGCACCACTCCAGGGCAACGGAACCCAGACTGCGCAGGGAACGGTAAGGGGCCACATGGCCAAGACGCGAGAGCAATGACTCAGGCAACCGTTTAAGGTCCACGATCGCCAGACAATCGCCCAAATCCTCGCCGCCCCAAGGGGGATGCAAAGGAATGCCATTCAGCCAGGCACCTACCCCACTTTCAGCGGCAAAGCACTCGTCCCGCACCGGGTCCAGCACCAGACCCAGCCGTGCCTGGCCCCCTTGGAGTAGGGCCAAGGAAATGCAGAAGTAGGGAAAACCGCCGACATAATTACTGGTACCGTCAAGAGGATCCAGGCACCAGATCCCCCCAGGGGCATCAGCCAACAAGGCCAGTTGCTCTTGCGCCGACATCTCCTCCCCCAGGAAGGGTAAGCCAGGGTAGGATACTTCAAGTTCGGAGCGAGTGAAGGCCTGGACCCCGAGATCCGCCTCGGTCACCAGGCTCCCATCAGGCTTGGCCTGGGCGGCAACACGCCGGAATCGGGGTAAAATCTCGCGTGCCGCGGCTGAACGCAGGAGCCTGCACAGGTTAGTCAATTCCGGACTCATGGCGAAATCCTGGGATGGTAAAAAATTATCATAGCGCGGGCAGCCGTTTCCCCAAGTGGAAATGACGCCATCCACGGCAACGTGTTTCTCTGGCATTTGCTAGACTGGCCTGGCCGAGGCCGGTGATATGTGTCGGCCCCTCACCCTCCCCCAGCGAGATCCTCCTCATGAACCGATCCTCTGGCCCCGTTCAGGCCTTGTTATCGTTGCTTGCCGTTTTGGTTAGCACGGTACCCGCGGCCGCGGAGGACGCCACCGCAGCCCCCCGCGCCGCCATGGCGGAGGCCATGGCCAAGATGATGGAGGCCATGGGATTCCTGGGGCCTGCCATGCCTGGGTCCATGCCCAGTCCCCTACCGGGCTCGATGCCTGGTTCAATTTCCCGCATTATGCCGAATCCCATGGCGGGCACCATGCCTAGTGGCACGGAGCCCAAGAGTCTCATGGACCAAGGACTGGAGAAAGGGAGCGAAGCCCTCCAGCAGATGACCGAGGGCATGAAGCTTCCCAGTACCAGCGGGATTGTCCAGCCTTGGGGTACCTCTTCCCGGCTTGATGGCGTCTGGGAGGGGCGCAATGGCGAGTTGCTGATCGTCCAGGGTAATCGCTTCCGTATCTACCCCGGCGCCAGCCACTATGTAGACGGCTACATCCAATTGCGGGGAGATCGCCTAGCCATGTATAACCCTGAAAATGAGCACATTCGTCCTTTCGAATTCGCCGAATCCGAGGGACGTCTCGCCTTGCGGGACCCGGCCGGGACCCTTTTCCTCTACCGACGCCTATGGCTCGATCAGCCCGGCGAGGAAGCGACGCAAGTGCCTGAATCGCAAAAAAAGTGATTCCCCCCTAACTTTCATGGAGGGGCATCTTCTCATCCGTGACGATGTAAGACGCTATTGGTGCCATTCACGTCAGTGATTAGTCCAAGAGAAGCTTGGCCGCTACCAGCAATAGCAGGATGCCGAAAAATCGGCTAAGCACTGGAACCGGCAGGCTATGGGCCAGACGGGCGCCAACGGGCGCCGTGAGTATACTGGTGAGCAGTATCCCTAGAACCGCCGGCCAGTAAACGAAGCCCGTACTGAGGGTCGGCAACCCTTCCCGGCCCCAACCGCTGACCACAAATCCCAGTGTTCCGGCCAGGGCGATGGGTACCCCGCAGGCGCTGGAGGTTGCCACCGCCCGGCGCACATCCAAACCCGTCCTGACCAGATAGGGGACCGTCAAGGTTCCCCCACCAATTCCGACAATGGCCGACAGGGCACCGATGCCCCCCCCCACCGTCCCCAGTCCCCAGTTGCCTGGGGCAAACCCCGTCGGTGTTTCCCCACGCGGCACTAACATCCTCAGCCCGACATAGACGAGGAAGACACCAAAGATGCGTTGCAGCCAACCTTGAGGCAACAGGCCGGCAATGGCCGCACCGGCCCAGGCGCCTAAGATGATTCCAGGGACTAGTCGCCAGAACAGGTCCCACCGCACCGCCCCGCGCCGGTGATGGGCCAGGGCTGAAGACCAGCCAGTCCCAATGATGCTGGCCAGGGAAGTGCCGACCGCTAAATGGGCAAGCCATGCAGGGGCAAACCCCTGATGACCGAAGACCAGAATCAGCGCGGGGACGATGATCACACCCCCCCCGACTCCCAGAAGCCCCGCCAGTATCCCGGAGAAGACCCCGGTCCCCATGTAAGCGAGGATTTCGCTTAAGGTCATTCAACCACTCCATACCGCCGTTCGGCTATCAGGATTCTCAACGCCGCTCTTGGCGACCAACCGCCCTGGATAACAAGGCCACTCGGGCGCCGGGAGAGGGGCTAACATATTACTGCTTGCTCATATAAGAAAAATAATATATTCTTACTGACAGGTAGACACTCCCTCCCGTCTCCGCCTAATGTTGTACCGTTGTCTTTTTTGTCTGCTCCTAGCCTTGACGGCGCTACCTG
>SBFV01000031.1 GCA_006227775.1 Gammaproteobacteria bacterium
TCCGTTTACGGCTACGGCGGCGGCATCATCCCCCGCTTCTCTGAGGTTGGCAAGGCCTTCCCCAAGTCCAAGGAATTCCACACCCTGCGCGTCCAGCCGCCCGCGGGTAACCATTACAGCACCGCCATGCTGCGCCAGCTCGCCGATAGCTGGGAGAAATATGGCTCCGGCCTGGTGACCTTCCACGGTCAGACCGGCAACATCATGTTCATCGGTACGGATACCCAGAACACCCAGCACTTCTTCGACGAGATCAACGAGTATGGTTGGGACCTGGGCGGCGCCGGTCCCTGCGTGCGCACCGCCATGTCCTGCGTTGGCGCGGCCCGTTGCGAGATGTCCTGCGTCAACGAGCTCAAGGCCCATCGCCTGCTGGTCAACAATTTCGTCGACGACGTCCATCGCCCGGCCCTGCCCTACAAGTTCAAGTTCAAGGTCTCCGGCTGCGGCAATGACTGCCAGAACGCCATCGAGCGCGCCGACTTCGCCGTCATCGGCACCTGGCGCGACGACATGAAGGTCGATCAGGCCGAGGTCAAGAACTACATCGCCGAGAAGGGCCGTCAGTATTACATCGACAACGTCATCACCCGTTGCCCGACCCAGGCCCTGTCCCTCAACGACGACGATACCCTGGCGGTCAACAACCGCGACTGCGTCCGCTGCATGCACTGCCTGAACGTCATGCCCAAGGCCTTGCACCCCGGTGACGACAAGGGCGTCACCATCCTGATCGGCGGCAAGCGCACCCTCAAGATCGGCGACCTGATGGGTACCGTCCTGGTGCCCTTCAAGAAGCTGGAGACCGAAGAGGACTGGGAGTCCATGGTTGAACTGGCCAGCACCATCATCGACTTCTGGGCCGAGAATGGCCTGGAGCACGAACGCTGCGGCGAGATGATCGAGCGCATCGGCCTGGCCAACTTCCTCGAAGGCATCGGCGTCGATCCCGATCCCAACATGCTCAGCCACCCGCGCCAGAGCTCCTACATCCGCATGGATGGCTGGGACGAGGCCGCCGAGGAATGGTTCGAGCGCCGCGCCGAGGCCGGCTAAACCACCCCAACTCCCGCGGCGGCCAAACGACGTGGCCGCCGCGGCGTCCCGGACAGCAGTAAAGACATATCAGCATTCTTGGAGGAAAGGCGATGGCAGACATGCGCGAGCCGATCGAAACCGGGTGTCCCGACCCCTGGCAATACATGCATCCCGTGATGCGCAAGAACTTCGGCATGTGGAAATACCACGAGCATCCACGCCCCGGCGTCCTGCGTCACGTCGCCTACAGCGGCGACGAAATCTGGACCGTCAAGGTCGGCACCCAGCGTATCCTCGACGTCTTCACCCTGCGCAAGCTGTGCGAGATCGGCGAGCAGTTCGGCGACGGCTTCGTCCACTTCACCCTGCGCTCCAACCTGGAGTACATGGTCGCCGACGCCGCCAAGGTCGAGCCCCTGATCAAGGCCGTCGAGGACGCCGGTTTCATCGTCGGCGGTACCCAGAACTCGGTCACCATGATCTCCCACACCCAGGGCTGGTTGCATTGCGACATCCCCGGTACCGACGCCTCCGGCGTGGTCAAGTCGATGATGGACGAGCTCATCGACGAGTTCAAAAACACCAATATGCCCAACCGGGTGCATATCACCACCTCTTGCTGCCAGATCAACTGCGGCGGCCAGGGTGATATCGCCATCAACGTCCAGCACACCAAGCCGCCCAAGATCAACCACGACCTGGTGGCCAATGTCTGCGAGCGCCCCTCCGTCGTCGCCCGCTGCCCGGTGGCCGCCATCCGCCCCGCCATCGTCAACGGCAAGCCGTCCCTGGAAGTCGACGAGCGCAAGTGTATCTGCTGCGGCGCCTGCTACCCCCCCTGCCCGCCCATGCAGATCAATGACGCCGAGCACACCAAGCTGGCGATCTGGGTCGGCGGCAACCATTCCAACGCCCGGGGCAAGCCCACCTTCCAGAAGCTGGTGGCCGCTGGTATCCCCAACAATCCGCCGCGCTGGCCGGAGGCCACCGCCATCGTCAAGCGCATCCTCAAGGCCTACAAGGAAGGCGCCCGCGACTGGGAGCGCGTCAACGAGTGGATCGAGCGCATCGGCTGGCCGCGCTTCTTCGAAGAGGTCGAGCTGCCCTTCACCAAGTATCACATCGATACCTGGCGCGGTGCCCGGGCCAGCTTCAACGCCTCCAACTACATCCGCTTCTGAGGGACCGGCGCCCCGGGGTCCGGCTTCGGGGCGCCATAGCTGCTTGAGGTTGCAATGAAGTTCGCTATTCAGATCAACGAAGGCCCTTATCAGCATCAGGCCTCCGATACCGCCTACTTCTTCACCAAGAACGCGCTGGAAAAGGGCCATGAGGTCTTCCGCGTCTTCTTCTATCACGACGGCGTCTACAACTCGACGCGGCTGACCACGCCACCCCAGGACGATCGTCACATCGTCAACCGCTGGGCCGCTCTGGCCGAAAAGTACGATCTCGACATGGTCGTCTGCGTGGCCGCCGCCCAGCGCCGCGGTATCGTCGACGAGGGTGAGGCCCAGCGCAACGGCAAGGACGCGACCAACATTCATCCCAGGTTCCGTATCTCCGGGCTGGGGCAACTGGTCGAGGCCGCCATCCAGTCGGATCGCCTCGTCGTCTTCGGCGACTAACAGGAGTCAGCGTCATGTCCGAAGTCGTCAAGAAGTTCATGTATCTGAACCGTAAGGCCCCTTATGGGACCATCTACGCTTGGGAGTCCCTCGAGGTCGTCCTGATCGGCGCCGCCTTCGATCAGGAAGTCAGCCTCATGTTCGTCGATGACGGTGTCTATCAGTTGGTCAAGGGCCAGGATACCGCCGGCATCGGGATGAAAAATTTCTCACCCACCTATCGGACGCTGGGTGACTACGAGGTGAGGTACATCTATGTGGACGCGGATTCCCTCGCGGCCCGCGGCCTGACCCAGGATGACCTGGTAGCGATCGCCTACGAAGACATGGATACCGAGGAGGAGATCGAGAATATCGTCGAGGTGGTGGATGCCGCCCGCGTCGTAGAGCTTATGGATGAGGCCGATGTGGTCTTCAGCTTCTAAGGAGGGTATCCATGAGCATCCTGCACACCGTCAACAAGTCCCCCTTCGAGCGTAACTCCCTGGAGTCATGCCTCAAGTTTGCGTCCGCGGGTTCCGCCGTCCTGCTCATCGAGGATGGCGTTTACGCGGCCCTGGCGGGTTCGAGCGCCGAGTCCCTGGTCAAGTCAGGACTCGACAAGGTGTCGGTCTACGTCCTTGGCCCGGACCTGAAAGCCCGTGGCTTCCGCGAAGATCGTCTGATCGATGGTATCCAGGTCGTGGATTACGCCGGATTCGTGGATCTCGCCACGGAACACGACAAGCTTCAGGCCTGGTTGTAAGCCCTGGTGAATTGTTCAAACTGATTGAGGAGATCGTCATCATGCCAATCGTAGTCGACGGCAAGACCTTTGAAACCGACGAAGAAGGCTATCTGTCCAACATCAACGACTGGGTGCCCGGTGTTGCCGGTGTCATGGCCAAGGAAGATGACCTGGAACTGACCGAGGAGCATTGGGACATCATCAATTTCCTCCGTGAGTATTACGAGGAATACCAGATTGCCCCCGCCGTCCGCGTGCTGACCAAGGCCGTGGGCAAGAAGCTCGGCAAGGACAAGGGTAACAGCAAATATCTGTATGGCCTCTTCCCCTATGGACCAGCCAAGCAGGCCTGCCGTTACGCCGGGTTGCCGAAACCGACCGGCTGCGTCTGATTCGGTACCGATCTCGCGGCCCTGGTGGTCGCGGCCGATACCGCGCGGATCCAGCCCTCCGGGTACAGGGTCCGCGCCGCCCCGGCTTCATCAGCCAGGGGATGGTATTTAGTGGCTCGGGGCTGCGCATGCCCCGTGGCGATCCGTGGATCCACTGAAGGGAGCGGAGCATGTCATTCCTGACAGTTGTATACGCCTCATTGTTCTACCTTGCCGCCCTGATCCTGCTGGCCGGCCTGGTGAACAAGATTGCGCAATACGCGCGTACCCCCGCGCCCCTCAAGATCCCCACCACCCCGGCTCCGGTCACCAAGGGCGGCGTGGTCTTCCGCCTGGTCCGGGAGGTGGTGCTCTTTGAAAGCCTCTTCAAGGGCAACAAGTGGACCTGGCTGTTCGGCTGGATTTTCCACTTCGGACTCTTTCTGGTCACCCTGCGCCATTTGCGCTATTTCATGGATCCGGTCTGGCTGCCCATCGAGCTTGTCCAACCCTTCGGTATCTATGGCGGGATGGCCATGGTCGTCGGACTGGCCGGCCTCTGGGGGCGGCGTTTCCTGGTCGATCGGGTCCGCTACATCACCGGTCCTTCTGACCACCTGATCCTGGCCCTGCTGATCGGTATCGGTCTGACGGGACTGGGTATGACCTTCGTCGTCCACGTCGACGTCGTCTCGGTCAAGCAATTCTTCCTCGGGCTCATGAGCTTCCATCTCCAGCCCCTGCCCGCGGACCCTCTGCTCCTGCTGCACCTGCTGCTGGTCGCCATCCTCATGATCGTCTTTCCTTACAGCAAGTTGTTGCATGCTCCGGGGCTCTTCTTCAGCCCGACGCGCAATCAGGTGGACAACCCGCGTGAAGAGCGGCACCTGTCACCCTGGGCCCGGCGGCTCGAACAATAAGGAGCGGCCTGGCAGTCCGGCGCGATCCGCGGAAGGTACCGCTGTTTCCGGACCCCGGCACGATACGACACGATTTGCGGACGAGGTTGAATCATGGCAAAGGCTAACCTGGAGGTTCCGGAGCTCCAACCCTACCTGGAGATTCCGGCAGTCACGCCCGGGGTCATGGCCCATTCCCGGCCCTTCGTCGCCAAGCCCGAGCATCAGGAGCCCTTGGGCTTCCCCGGGCAACTGGTAGACAACTGGCAGGAGAAGGCCATCGCCAAGATGGGGGATCTTCTGGGTCGCTACCGCTCCCTGCGGGTCTACCTGGATGCCTGCGTCAAGTGCGGCTCCTGTACCGACAAGTGTCATTACTACATCGGCACCAAGGACCCCAAGAACATGCCGGTGGGGCGCCAGGACCTGATGCGCAAGGTCTATCGGCGCTACTTCACCCTCGCCGGCAAGTGGTTCCCCAAGTTGGTAGGTGCGGAGGATCTGACCCAGGAGGTGATGGACGACTGGTACAGCTACTTCCATCAGTGCTCCCAGTGCCGCCGCTGCTCCGTCTTCTGCCCCTACGGCATCGACACGGCCGAGATCTCCATGGCCGCCCGCGAGATCATGGATCAC
>SBFV01000059.1 GCA_006227775.1 Gammaproteobacteria bacterium
GGGGCGTAAGCGGATGGTCAGGGTTCGGCGGGTTGAGGATCACCTGGATCTCCCGGAAGAGGTCTCGGACTGTCCGCTGAGCCAGGGGCACGGGGTCCGGGAGGTCGGGGACACTTCCAGCCAGGCTTCGTCATGGCCGGTAGAGAGTCGATGGAGGCAAATGCGCGACCAGAGCGCGCTATCGGCGGAGGGCGAGCCAAAGCGGGGGTGGCCTCACATGACCGCCCCGCTTCAATGCAGCTTGGCCTGGAGTTCGGCCATGCGCGCCAGGTCCTGGGTCTCGAAGTCGATGCCGACGGTCTCCCCGGGGTTGAGGCTGATGGCGAAACCGATACCGAGCTTTTCCAGTATCCAGGAGAATTCCACCACCAGGCCGCCGCCATAGCCGGGGAAGTCGCGGACGAAGGGTTTGGCTCGCTCTGGGTTGGTGAACAGGACCAGGACCTCGCCGTTGTCGGTTTCGATCTTGAGGGGCTGGGCGGCTTTTTCCGTTTGTAGACCGCCGATCTGGTGGCGCTCGTAGATGGGCATGAAGACCTCGGAGCCGAGAAGGGTGGCGATGAAGTCCTCGGGGTCAATCCTGCCTTCCTGGGCGGCGATGAGCTGGCGCTCCAGGTCGTTCTGCGGGATAAATGGGGTCATAAGTGATCACCGGGGCCGGAAAATTGAATGCCTTAGAACTGGGGCCGTCCCGGGCCGCTTCAAGTTCCCTGGTAACCGTTGAGTTTCGCTGATCGCGCACCACCATCTTACCAGCCCGGATCCACGGGCAGCCTCAGGAGGATGCCAATTCCTTTTCCGATAATGCCATCTATCCGCGGCGCGCACGGCTCGGGGGCGTCTCTGGCGGGGGGGCAAACTGGATATCCCCCGCAGGCATGACGACCGCCTCCGCGCCGTCGACACGTTCCGCTAGACGCCACCTGATCCACCTCTGGCTTGACCCTGGCCCCACCGACCACCGAAATGTTTCCGCAATCAGACATGACGACCTCATCACCGCCTCCCTGGCATCAACGCGACGTAGCGGACGCCCTGGCGGCCCTGAGTTCGGGACCCGAGGGTCTCACCGAGGCGGAGGCGCGGGAACGGCTGGGGCGGTATGGCCCCAACCGCCTCACCCCGCCCAAGAAGCGAAGCGCCCTGATGCGCTTTCTGCTGCAGATCCACAATGTCCTCATCTACGTGCTGATCGGTGCCGCCGGTGTCACGGCGGCCCTGGGCGAATGGACCAACACCGGCGTCATCCTCGGCGTGGTCATCATCAATGCCTTCATCGGCTTCATCCAGGAGGGCAAGGCGGAAAAGTCCCTGGATGCCATCCGCGACCTCCTCTCGCCGCGCGCCACCTTGATCCGGGAGGGTCACCGGCGCGAAGTCCCCGCCGAGGACCTGGTGCCCGGCGATATCGTCCTGCTGGCCTCCGGGGACAAGGTGCCCGCCGATCTGCGCCTCACCGAGATACGGAATCTGCGCATCGAGGAGGCCGCGCTCACCGGGGAGTCCGAACCCGTGGAGAAGGGCCTGGCCCCCGTCGCCGCCAGCGCCCCCATCGGCGATCGCACCTGCCTGGCCTATTCCGGCACCCTGGTGGTCTTCGGCCAGGGGCGGGGCCTGGTGGTGGCCACCGGTGACGACACCGAGATCGGCCGCATCGGCCGCATGCTGGCCAGCGTGGAAGGTGTCACCACCCCCCTGTTCAAGCAGATGGCGGTCTTCGGCCAGTGGCTGACGGTGGGCATCATGGCCCTGGCCCTCTTTGCCCTGGTCTTCGGCCTGCTGGTCCACCATCAGGGCCTGGCCGACATGTTCCTGGCCGCCGTGGGCATCGCCGTCGCCGCCATCCCCGAGGGGCTGCCCGCCATCATGACCATCACCCTGGCCCTGGGCGTGCAGCGCATGGCCAGCCACCGCGCCATCATCCGCCGCATGCCCGCCGTCGAGACCCTGGGGGCGGTCACGGTCATCTGTTCCGACAAGACCGGCACCCTCACCAAAAACGAGATGACCGTGCGGCGGCTGGTCACGGCGGAGCGGCTCATCGAGGTGGAAGGTTCGGGTTACGCCCCCCATGGCGCCTTTGTGGCGGGGGGGCGGGATCTCGATCCGCTGGATGCCCCGGATCTGGTGGAGCTGGGGCGGATCGCCCTGCTGTGTAACGACGCCAACCTGCGCCCTGCTGCAGGGGAATGGCGGCTGGAGGGGGACCCCACCGAGGGCGCTCTCATCACCCTGGGTCGCAAGATGGGCCTGGATCCCCGCTTCGAGGCCGAGGCCCTGCCCCGCGTCGACGTCATCCCCTTCGAATCCCAGCATCGGTTCATGGCCACGCTGCACCACGATCATGCCGGCCATGCCTTCGCCTTCATCAAGGGCGCTCCGGAGGAGCTGCTGCTCCGCTGCGCCCAGCAACGCCAGCAAGGCGAGGACCGGCCCCTCAATCGCGCCTGGTGGCAGGAACAAATGGAGGCCATGGGCCGCCAGGGCCAACGGGTCCTGGCCCTGGCCTTCGCCCCCCTCCCTTTGGGCAAGAAGGACCTGGCCTTCGCGGATCTGGAGGGAGGTCTCACCCTGCTCGGCCTGGCGGGCATCATGGACCCGCCACGGGAGGAGGCGATCCGCGCCGTGGCCAAGTGCCAGGCCGCCGGTATCGGCGTCAAGATGATCACCGGCGATCACGCCATCACCGCTCAGGCCATCGGCGCCAGCATGGGCATCGGACGCGGTCAGGCCCTCACCGGCGCCGAGATCGAGGAACTGGATGATGCGGCCCTGCGCCAGGCGGTGGGGACGACGGACGTCTTCGCCCGCGCCAGCCCCGAGCACAAGTTGCGCCTGGTCCAGGCCCTGCAGGCCAATGGCGAGGTGGTGGCCATGACCGGTGACGGCGTCAACGACGCCCCGGCCCTCAAGCGGGCCGATGTAGGCGTGGCCATGGGCCACAAGGGCACCGAGGCCGCCAAGGAGGCGGCGAAGATGGTGCTGGCGGACGACAACTTCGCCACCATCGAGGCCGCCGTGGAAGGGGGACGGACCGTCTACGACAACCTGCGCAAGGCCGTAATTTACGTGCTGCCCGTCAGCTCCGGTCAGGCCGCCATGGTGCTGGTGGCCGTGCTGCTGGGCATCGCCCTGCCCATCACCCCGGTGCAGATCCTCTGGGTCAACATGGTCACCGCCGTCACCCTGTCCCTGGCCTTCGCCGTGGAGAAGCCCGAGGCGGACATCATGCTTCGCCCTCCGCGTGACCCGGACACCCCCTTGGTGGATGGTTTCATGGTGTGGCGCATCCTCTTCGTGACGGTGCTCATGGCCACGGCCTCCTTTGGCCTCTATCTGTGGGAGAAGGCCAGCGGCAGCGACCTCGTCACCGCCCGCACCGTGGCCGTCAACGCCCTGGTCATGGCGGAGATGTTTTACCTCTTCAACTGCCGCAGCCTCCAGGGTTCCATCCTCAACCGGGAGGGCTTCCTCGGCAACACCCTGGCGCTGCAAGTCCTGGGCCTGCTCCTGCTGCTCCAACTGGCCTTCACCTACATTCCCCTGATGCAGACCCTGTTCCAGACGGCCGCCCTCGATGGCGCCGCCTGGCTGCGCATCCTGACGGCGGGTGTCCTGCTGCTGCTTATCGTCGAGGGGGAAAAGGCCCTGATCAGCCGGTTCAGACGCCAGGCCGAGCGGCGGTCATGAAGCCCCGCTTGACGGCGGACGTCACCCGAACCGGGGGACAGCCGATCACTGACTTGCGATGGGTATCGATACCTGATGCAGCACACTGACACACACCACCATGACGCCGCTCCCGCCTATCTCTGGGTGGCGCTCTTTCCCCTGGCCGCCTTTGGCCTTCTGATCTGGGGTCTGATCCAACATCCCCTGCCCTGGCGGCTGGATCTGCCCTGGGTGCCGGGTCTGGGGATCGACCTGGCCTTTCGCGTCGACGCCTTCAGCGCGCAGATGCTGGCCCTCATCACCGGCGTCGGCACCCTGGTGTTCGTCTACGCCAGTGGCTATCTGGCCCATGAACCCAGGGCGGGGCGCCTGCTGGCGGTCCTGCTCCTGTTCATGCTAGCCATGATCGGGGCGGTGAGCGCCGACAACCTCATCCTGCTGTTCCTGTTCTGGGAGCTCACCAGCCTTATCTCCTTCCTGCTGGTGGGCTTCAAGCACGAGGACGCCCAGGCCCGCGCCTCGGCCCGTCAGGCGCTGCTGATCACCATGGGCGGGGGCCTGGCCCTGCTTGGGGGCCTCATCCTCCTGGCCCAGATGAGCGGCGCCTGGACCCTGTCGGGCGTCATCGCCGCCGGTCCGCGCCTGGCGGAGGACCCCCGTCTGCCCCTGGCCCTGACCCTGGTCCTGCTCGGCGCCTTCACCAAGTCGGCCCAGTTCCCCTTCCATTTCTGGCTGCCCAACGCCATGTCCGCCCCCACTCCGGTGAGCGCCTATCTCCATTCCGCCACCATGGTGAAACTGGGTATCTACCTGATGGCCAGGCTCGATCCCGCCTTCAACGACATCCTGTTCTGGGAGATCGCGCTCATCACCACCGGCACCCTCACCGCCCTCCTGGCGGCGGTCCTGTCCCTGCGCGAGCGTGACCTCAAGCGCATCCTGGCCCGTACCACCGTCGCCGCCCTGGGAACCCTCACCCTGCTGATCGGCCTGCCCAACCCCGGCGCCGGACTTGCCGTCATCGCCTTCCTCTTCGCCCATGCCCTCTACAAGGCCCCGCTGTTCATGGTGGCCGGCAACATCGACCATGCCACCGGCACCCGCAGCATCGACCGGCTCATGGGCCTGCGGCGTGCCATGCCCTGGACCGCCGCCATCGCCATCCTGGCGGGCCTGTCCATGGCCGGCCTGCCCCTCTCCTTCGGTTTCGTCGCCAAGGACGCCATCAGCCTGGCCAAGGCGGACGCCGACCTCTTCCTGCTCGTGGGTTACGCCACCGTGCTGGTCAACGCCCTGGTGGTGGCCGTGGCCGGCGTAGCGGCGATCCGCGTCTTCTGGGGTCCCCCGGAGGCCCCCCACGGCCAGGTGCGGGAGGTGCCCTGGTCCATGTTCCTGCCCCCCCTGATCATGGTCCTGCTGGGAATCGAGTTCGAGTTCCTGCCTGAGCTGGCGGACCCCCTGCTGGTCGGTGCCGCCCAGGCTATCTCCCCGGGCCTGGGCGTCGGCCCCCTGGACCTGGATGCCACTTTCGCGGTGAGCGATCTGGTGTCGGCCACCGGCATCACCCTGGCGATCGGTCTGCTGTTCTTCCTGG
>SBFV01000323.1 GCA_006227775.1 Gammaproteobacteria bacterium
TCTCACTGCCGGAGCGCCGTCATTCCCGGCCCCTGGAGGTTAGCTGATGCGTGTACTGCTGATCGACGATCATGCCCTGTTCCGCTTTGGGCTGGGTGAGCTTCTGGAAAGGCGGGGTATCGCCGTGGACACTCAAGGCGACTGCGAAGTGGGGATCGAACGGGTGGTTCAGACCGCGCCGGATGTGGTCCTCCTCGACTTGCGTATGCCCCAGATGACGGGTCTGGAGATCCTCAACCGATTGCGCCGGGCGGGTCAGACCATGCCCATCGCCATGCTCACCACCAGCACCGACGAGCGCGATCTGATCGCCGCCCTGCAGGCCGGCGCTCAGGGTTATCTCCTCAAGGACATGGAGCCGGATGAGCTCATCGCCGCCCTCAAGGACATACTGTCCGGCGGTACGGTGGTCGCCAAGGAGTTGACCGGTATCCTGGCCCGGGTGGTCCAGGGAGGAGGTGAGGAGCGGCGGGCCCCTCCCGCCTTCTCCGATCTGACCCCCCGCGAACGGGAAATACTCTGCCACCTGGCGGACGGACGCAGCAACAAGGTTATCGCCCGGGTGCTGGGCATCACTGACGGTACCGTCAAGCTCCACGTCAAGGCCATTCTACGGAAATTGGCCGTACATTCCCGGGTGGAGGCGGCGGTGATCGCCGTCGAGAAAAATCTATGCGCCCGGGGAGGCCATTGAATACCGGATATATTTCGGTTTCCGATGGGCCAGGGAGAATACGGGAGAGCCGATAATCGATTCGCCATGGCTAAGACGGGTGTAGAGGTCTTATCGAAATGAAGAATTTCATTGAACTGGTGCGCGGCTGCCTGACGGAGGTGCGCGAGATCATGCCCTGGGACCTGGAGGAGCGGAGGGCGGCCAACCGCGAGCTGCTGATCCTGGATGTACGGGAACCCTATGAGTTCTACGCCATGCACATTCCGGGGTCCATCAATGTCCCCCGGGGTATTCTCGAGTCCGCCTGCGAGTGGGATTACGAGGAAACGGTCCCGGAGCTGGTCCAGGGCCGCGACCGCGAGATCGTGGTCGTCTGCCGCTCCGGCTACCGCAGCATCCTGGCTACCCACGTCATGCAGGTCCTGGGTTTTACCAACGTGGTCTCCCTCCAGACCGGCCTGCGCGGCTGGAAGGATTACGAACAGCCACTGGAAGACGCTCATGGCCAGGAAGTGGATCTGGACGAGGCCGACACCTACTTCACCCCCGTGCTGCGGCCCGACCAGATGCGACCCCGGGAGGCCGCCTGATAGAATCCGCCGTGCCTCTGGCATCCCCTATTCTTGACCCGGACCTGGCCCTCTCATGATTTCATTACTCGACTATGGCGCGGGCAATGTCCGCAGCGTGCGCAACGCGGTACTCAAACTCGGTTATGAGCCGCGGGAAATTCGTAAGCCGGATGAGATCGCCGCCGCGGAGTTCATCCTGTTTCCCGGGGTCGGCAGTTTCGGCTCCGCCATGCAGCGGCTGCACCAGATGGGCTACTTCGAGCCCCTGCGCGACTACCTGCGGGCGGGGCGGCCCTTCATGGGCATCTGCATCGGCCTCCAGGCCCTCTTCGAGGGCAGCGACGAATCCCCCGGGGTGGCGGGACTGGGCATCATCCCCGGCCAGGTCCGCCGCTTCGACACCCCCGGGCTCTCCGTGCCACACATGGGCTGGAACGGTATCCGGTCTCGCCATCCCTCCCCATTGAGCGAGGTCGCCGGGGACGCGAAGCTCTACTTCGTCCATTCCTACCGCGCCGTGGCGGAGCCGGCGAACGCCGAATGGGTGCTGGCGGAGACCGACTATGGCGCGCCCTTCGTCAGTGCCGTGGGGCGTGGTCAGGTGTTGGCGGTCCAGTTCCATCCCGAGAAGAGCGGACCCGTGGGGCTGCGTCTGCTGGAGCGTTGTCTGCGACAGCCAACCCTGGTTGCCGGAACCCTGGTGGCTGGTGGTGGCGTCGGTGCTACCGACCGGGAGGCTGAGGGCGTGGGTGTGGCTGTCGGACCTGGGACGAGGGAGCCGGTCTCCACCCCCACCCGCCTGGCCAAGCGCATCATCGCCTGCCTGGACGTGCGTACCAATGACGCCGGCGATCTGGTCGTCACCAAGGGCGATCAATACGATGTGCGGGAAGGGGGGGAGGTGCGGAACCTGGGTAAGCCGGTGGAACTGGCCCGGCGTTATTACGAGGAGGGGGCCGACGAGATTACCTTCCTCAACATCACCGCCTTCCGCGATTTTCCCCTGGCGGACCAGCCCATGTTGGAGGTGTTGCGGCGAACCTCGGAGCAGGTCTTCGTCCCCCTGACCATTGGGGGAGGGATCCGGGCCTTCACCGATGGCGAGGGCCGGCACTATTCCGCCCTGGAGGTGGCCGCGGAGTATTTCGCCTCGGGCGCGGACAAGATCTCCATCGGCAGCGACGCCGTGACCACCGTGGAGCAGGTGCTTACGCAGAATGGGCGCACCGGGGACAGTGCCATCGAACAGATCGCTCACCGTTATGGCAGCCAGGCGGTGGTCATCTCCATTGACCCGCGCCGGGTCTACGTGCCCACCCCGGAAGCGGGGAAACCCCACCAGGTGGTGCCCACCCTCATCCCAGGTCCCCTAGGGGAGCGCTGGTGCTGGTTCCAGTGCACGGTCAAGGGTGGCCGAGAGGGGCGGGACCTGGACGCGGTGACCTTGGCTAAGGTCTGCGAACAACTGGGTGCGGGGGAGATCCTGCTTAATTCCATCGATCGCGACGGCACCGGCGCCGGCTTCGACCTGGAACTGATCCAGGCGGTGCGCGCGGCGGTGACCATCCCCGTCATCGCCTCCAGCGGCGCCGGCCGGGTCGAGCATTTCAGCGAGGTCTTCACCGTCACCAACGTCGAAGCCGCCCTGGCCGCGGGGATCTTCCATCGTCACGAGGTGCCCATCGCGGCGGTCAAGACGCACCTGCATCAATCCGGTATCGAGGTGCGTCCTTAGGTATCCTCACCGGCAGGGTGCCTAATCTCATCCAGCCGGAAACTGCCCGTCGGGGTGACCCGGAAAGGGGCGGTCTTGCCGGCGGTGACCGGGTCGCGAGGTTCCCGTAGTGGAAATAGTGGGTCAAGTGTTCAAGCCCGACCCTCCGGTGGACTATCATGTAAGACAATTCTCCCGCACCGCAGAGGTTGCCATGCGTCTGACCCTCCTCCTGGTTTGTGCCTTGCCGCTGCTGCTCGCGGCCTGTGGATCGAGTTCGCGCCAGGATGGCCCCGCCAGCCTGGCCGGTTACGCCAAGCCGGCCTCCGGTTCCACGCAAATCCGCGGGGACTATGCCAGCTATCCAGCCGCCCAGGCCTTCGTTGACCGCATGGCGGCCGAGGGTTTCGATCCCGCCGAGGTGGCGGACTGGCTCTCCCGGGCCCAGCGCCAGCAATGGATCATAGATTTCGTCCATCAGCCCCAGGCCAAGCCTTCCACTGCGCCCACGGGGGCCTGGACCCGCTACCGGGCCAAGTTTCTCACCGAGGCCAATATCACTAAGGGCGCGAATTTCTGGGGCCGCTACGAACGGGAGTTGCGGCGGGCCCAGGACAAGTATGGCGTTCCACCCGAATACGTGGTGGCCATCATCGGGGTGGAAACCAACTGGGGCGGCTACATGGGCAAGCACCGGGTAATGGATGCCCTGGTCACCCTGGCCTTCGATTTCCCACGCCGATCGGATTACTTCACCGATGAGCTGGCGGCCTATCTGCGCATGGCGCGGGGGGAGGGTATGGACCCCTTCCAGCCCAAGGGCTCCTATGCCGGAGCCATGGGCTACGGTCAGTTCATGCCCTCCAGCTATCTCAAGTGGGCGGTGGAGTTCGACGGGGATGGTCGTCGCGATCTGTGGAATCCGGTGGATGCCATCGGCAGCGTGGCCAATTATTTCGCCGAGCACGGCTGGCGCGCCGGCGAGCCCGTCGCCGTCCTGACCGAGGCCAGTGGCAACACCGACCTCAAGACCGGCTTCGACACCCGCTATGACCTCGGTACCCTGGCGCGGGCGGGCTTTCGACCGGAGGGGCGGGTCCCCGCCGGCGAACAGGTCAGCCTCATCCGTCTCGACGCTACGGGGGGCTACCAGTATTGGTTGGGGCTGAACAACTTTTACGTCATCACCCGCTATAACCACAGCAGTTACTACGCCATGGCCGTGCATCAGTTGGCCCAGGCCATCCGGGCCCGTCGCGGCAGTGGGCCGGATACCCGCCTGTCGGGGCTGGAAGCGGGCCTCGCGCCACCCCTCTGACGCTGGACAAGCTGCCCCTGACCACCTTGCGTGGGGTTGGCCCACGCCTCGCCGAGCGCCTGGCGCGGCTGGGCCTGGTGACGGTCCAGGACCTGCTCTTTCATCTGCCGTTGCGTTATCAGGATCGTGCCCGCCAGCGCCCGATCGGTTCACTCCAGCCAGGTGACGAGGCGCTGGTCGAAGGCCAGGTGGAGGAAGCGCGGATCAGTTATGGCCAGCGCCGTACCCTCAAGGTTCGCCTCGCTGATCAGTCGGGCTGCCTCCAGCTTCGCTTTTTCCACTTTGGCAGTCACCAGACGGCGGCCTTCAGGCCCGGGACCCGGCTGAGCTGTTTTGGCGAGGTCCGGGTCACGGGCGCCGCCGCCCGCCGAGGGGTGACACGGCGCGAGATCGCCACCAATCCGGGGATGCGCGACCAGGCGGGACGGGGGGCGGGAGCGCCCTACGCAAATCAGCCGGGTCTCCCGCCCCTGGAAATGATCCACCCCGAGTACCAGGTCTTGCCAGACGACGCGATGTCCGCGCCGAAGGCGGGCTTGATCCCTGTCTATCCCGCGACTGAGGGCTTGTCGCAGGGGAGCCTGCGGCATTTGATCGGGCAGGCCCTCTCCGGGCTGGACCCTCGCGGCGCCGCTGGCCAGGTTACTCACTCGTCCCTCCCGTCCTTGGCGAGACCAGAGGGCAGTGCCGCCGGGCTGGTGGAATTCCTCCCCGCCGAGGTCCTAACGCCTGTGGGATTGCCTGGGCTGCAGGAGGCCCTGCGCATTCTGCACCGTCCACCGCCAGACTGCCTAGGGCTGGAGCCAGGGGATCGCTACCATCCCGCCTTCCGACGGCTCGCCTTCGAGGAACTGGTAGCCCATCAGTTGGCCTTGCGGCGACTGCGTCGCCAGCGGCAGCGGGCGGTGGCGCCAGCCATGGCGGGGACCGGCGCCCTTCGCGCCCGGTTGCTGGCGGCCTTGCCTTTCGAACT
>SBFV01000128.1 GCA_006227775.1 Gammaproteobacteria bacterium
CGCTTTACGCTATTTCGGCGAGGTGCTGACGGCCAAACTGACGGGGGCGGGTATTGGCGTCGGCGGCGAGGTCCGCATCGGACAGGTGCCCGCTGGCGCCGGACGGCTCTATCGGCGTGAAAACAGCCGTACCCTGCGGCAGGTGCTGGAGCCCATGCTCGAGTATTCCAACAACTTCATCGCCAACTATCTCTTTGTCCGCCTCGGCGGTAAGGAGGGCGAGCGGGGTCTGGACATGGCCCGGGCCCAGCAGCGGGCCCGCCTCTGGGCTGACAAGACCTTCGGCTGGCGGGACTTCCGGATCGAGGACGGGGCCGGCCTGTCGCGGGCCAATCGTCTTAGCGCCCGCCAATTGCTCGCGGCGATCAAGGCCTTCGCACCCTACCGCGATCTGCTTCCCGCCCAAGAGGGGGTGGCGCGGGCCAAAACCGGGACCCTCACCGGTGTCAGCACCTATGCCGGCTTCGTCCACCGCGAAGGGCGCTGGGAGCCCTTCAGCCTCATGATTAACGCGGCGGTACCCTACAATCTGCGGCTGGAAGTCGCCGAAACCCTGGCGCGGGCGCCTGATGTTTCCCGCTATTGCCCGGGTTCCAAGTGCTGAACGACGGATTGCGTCCATGATCGGCTACCCTCGCTTTCTGGCCCAGGCCATCATCTTGTCGGCGCTAGCGATGCTGGCGATCGCCTGCGCGCCCCTGCCAAGCCGTTCCGTCGAGGAAACGGGCGCCAGGGAAGATCGCGCTGGCGGGAAGGAACCCCTCGAAGTGGCCATGCGGCGGGGGGGGAATCCTACCCTGGCCCCCCTGTTGCGCCAGGTCACCCCCGCGGTGGTGAATATCGCCGTCGAAACCAAGATTGCCTTGAAGGATCACCCCTTCCTCAGCGATCCCAATTTCCGTCGCTTTCTGGAGACCATGGAGATTCCTTTCCCCGAGTCCATCGAGGGGGGGCGACAGCAGAGTGTCGGCTCGGGCCTGATCGTCGATGCCAGTCAGGGGTATGTCCTCACCAATGCCCATGTCATCAAGAATGCCAGTCGCATCACCGTCACCCTCAAGGATCGGCGCAGCTTTACCGCCCGGCTGTTGGGTACGGATAGCGCGGCGGATATCGCCGTGCTGGTCCTCAAGCCCGTTCCGGTGGGACTGTCGGCCCTGCAGTTTGGCGATTCGGACCGGCTGGAGGTGGGAGACTTCGTCCTTGCCATCGGTAATCCCTTCGGTATCGGTCAGACCGTAACCTCGGGGATCGTCAGCGCCCTGGGCCGGGAGGGCGTCGGCGGCGATGGCGTGGGTCTGGGCGGTCTGATCCAGACCGATGCCTCCATCAACCCCGGCAACTCCGGTGGGCCCCTGATCGACCTCGACGGTCGGGTGGTGGGTATCAATACGGCCCTGCTGGGCCCCACCGGCGGCAACGTCGGCATCGGCTTCGCTACGCCCGCCAACCGGGCCCTGGCCGCCATGCGGCGGGTGATTTCGAGGCATTGATCATGTTCAAGATCGTCACCTTCAACATCAACGGTATCCGCGCCCGGCCCCATCAGATCGAGGCCCTCAAGGTCCAGCAGGATCCGGATGTCATCGGCCTGCAGGAATCCAAGGTGCAGGACGAGGAATTTCCCCTCGCTTGGGTCCACGGCTTGGGCTACCAGGCCCAGTACCATGGCCAGAAGGGTCATTATGGCGTGGCCTTGCTGAGCAAGCGGGAACCCCTGGTCGTCGTCAAGGGCCTGCCGGGGGACCCCGAGGATGCCCAGCGCCGCGCCATTACCGCGCGCTACCAGACCTCCGCGGGAGCGGAGGTGACGGTGATCAATGCCTATTTTCCCCAAGGTGAAAGCCGCCACCATCCCGTCAAGTTCCCCGCGAAACGTCAGTTCTACGCCGATCTGACGGCCTTCCTGAACGGCCATTTCACCCCGGACCAGAATCTGGTCATCCTGGGGGACATGAACGTGGCGCCCCTTGACCTGGATATCGGTATCGGCGCGGTCAACGCCAAGCGCTGGCTGCGGGAGGGGAAATGCAGCTTTCTGCCCGAGGAGCGGGCCTGGCTGGCCAGCCTGCGGGCCTTTGGTTTACAGGACGCCTATCGCCTCAAATACCCCGAGGAGGCGGATCGGTTCAGTTGGTTCGACTATCGCAGCCGTGGCTTCGAGCGCGAGCCCAAGCATGGCCTCCGGATCGATCACATCCTGGTCACGGCGCCGCTGGCCAGCCGACTGGTGGACGCGGGTATCGACTATGGTGTCCGCGCCATGGAGAAGCCCTCGGACCACTGCCCCGTCTGGGTTACCCTGGATGTCTGAACCCCGGGTGATAATCTGGGGTTACGCGGCGGTTAGGGGCTGATTGACGGAGGAGGCGAGACCGGGGATGCCGGGGGAGGGTGAAGACGGCGGGCGGGGAAGACGGAAGGGGGCTGGGGACCCGTCCCTCCCTGGAACGGGCCCAGCGGGTCATGGTCTCAGAGGGTGGGAACCGACTTGCGCATATCGGCGGTGACGTCGGCCATGTTCTTCACGAACCAGGACTGGTACTCCTCACGCATCTGGCCGGCCATGGCCATGTTGGCCTGGGATTCGGCCATCATGCGCCGGGACAGTTCCTGGGTGATCTCGATCTGACCCTTGAGGAACTCGTTGTAACCCTTGGCGCCGGTGGCCAGGGTCAGCATGCGGTTGCCCTGCTCCATCAGCAGGTTCATGCCTTCCATCTGCTTGGCGGTCATGCGCTCAAAGACGCGCATGTTCAGTTCGCCAAGGCTGGTCATACGCTCCATACCCTTGCTGGTAAGGTCCTTCATGGTGTTCAGGGTGTCGTTCATGGTCATGTGCGATTCTCCGCGGGGGGTGGGAAAGGAATGCTGCACTGCAACATTTGCTGCGGTGCACAATAACGCTGCCCCCGCCCTCTGTCAAGCGTCTTTTTTCTACCCGGAGCATTTCCTTTCGCGGTCTGGCCCAGGGGGATAGGGGGGAGAATCGGGAGGCGTCTGGCGGGGCTGTCAACCGCAAGGATGCTGGCGGCACGCCCGCTGGACGTATTCAGAGCGCTATCCGATGCGGGATATAAGCAGCCCGGGTAAAGCTAGGGAAGGCGATTGAGGGCCGCCAGCAGGTCCTCGGCCGGCTCCTCGTCCAGCCGCCGGTAGAGATCATCCACCTGGTTGGCCAGGCGCGTGGCGTCCGCCTCCAGGATCAGTTCCTTGATCTCCAGCAGGGAGCCGGGCTGCATGCTGAACTGCCGCAGGCCCAGGCCCAGGAGCAGACGGGTGAAGCGACGGTCACCGGCCATCTCGCCGCACATGGCGACGGGTTTACGCTGGCGTCGGCCGGCGGCGATCACCATCCGCAGCAGTCGCAGCACCGCCGGGTGGAGGGGGTCGTAGAGGTAATTGACGGTGTCGTCGATGCGGTCCGTGGCCAGGGTGTACTGGATGAGGTCGTTGGTGCCGATGGAGAGGAAGTCCAGCCGCCTGGCGAAGGCATCGGCGCACAGGGCGGCGGCGGGGATTTCAATCATGCCACCGATCGGCATGGCCGGATCGAAAGGGAGGCCCTGCTGGGCCAGGTCGCGGCGGGCCTGGGCGATCAGGTTGAGGGTAAATTCCACCTCCCCGAGATTGGTGAGCATGGGGAGCATCAGGCGGACCGGACCCTCGGCGGAGGCGCGCAGGATGGCCCGGAGCTGGGGGCGGAACAGTTCGGGGTCCTTGAGGCAGAGGCGGATGGCCCGCAGCCCCAGGGCCGGGTTGCAGGCGGGGGG
Source organism: Gammaproteobacteria bacterium (assembly GCA_006227775.1). GTDB lineage: Bacteria > Pseudomonadota > Gammaproteobacteria > Chromatiales > Chromatiaceae > M0108. The sequence goes on from SBFV01000128.1 coordinate 3,774, forward strand.
GCAGTTGGCGCTGAGGGAGCCATCCACCTGCTTGTCCGCCCCCAGGTCCAGGGTGCGGATGGTGATGGGGATGCCGCCCAGACCGCGGATGGCCAGGCGGTAGGCCGCCAGGTGCTCCTCTTCGTCGGGCAGTCCGGAACGGTTCATGTAGAGGAACTCGGTCCGGTAGAGGCCCACGCCGGAGGCGCCATTGGCGCGGGCGAGTTGGGCATCGTCGGGCAGTTCCAGGTTGGCCAGGAGCTCCACCGGCTGGCCGTCACGGGTCTGGCAGGGTTCGTGGAGCAGGCGCCGCAGCCGGTTACGCCGGGCGCTGAGGGCCACCAGGCGTTGACGATAATGGTTGAGGATGTGGTAGTCGGCCCCGGCGATGACGGTCCCGGCCTCCCCATCCACCACCAGGGTCTCGCCCTGGCGCAGGTACCGGGTCGCGTGGCGCACCCCCATGACCGCCGGGATGTTGAGGCTGCGGGCGAGGATGGCGGTATGGGACAGGGGGCCCCCATACTCGGTCACCAGGGCCACGGCACCACGGTGGCGCAACAGCAGGGTATCGGCCGGGGAGATGTCGTGGGCGACGATGACGCAGCCGCAGATCTCGCTCTCCGGTTCCTTGCTGGCCCGTTCGTCGGGGGTGAGAAAGCCCAGGATGTGGTGGATGACCTGGTCGATGTCGTCTAGGCGGCTGCGCAGGTAAGGGTCATCCATCTCGTCGAAGATCCGCGCCAGGTCATCCCGGTGCTGGCGCAAGGCCCACTCCGCGGAAAAGAGCTGAGCGCGGATCAGGTCACGCGCCGGCTCCACCAGGGCCGCGTCCTCCAGGATCAGGAGGTGGGAGTCGATGAATTCGGCGAGGCTGAGGGGGGAGCCCGGCGCGCAGCGGGAGACCTGGCGCCGGATGGCCTTCAGGGCTCCCTGGGAGGCGGACAGGGCCTGTTCAAGGCGGTTGATTTCCGCCGCGACCTCGTTGGGCTCGATGAGCCGGGGAGAGGAGGGCATGGGCCCGCGCTCCAGCCGGTAGGCGGGGCCGATGGCCACGTTCTGGCTGGTGGAGACGCCAAGGCCGACGAGGGCGATGGTCATTCGCCTTCCCCGAAACGGTCGTGGATCAGGGCTTCCAGGGCGGCGCAGGCCGCGGCCTCGTCCTCCCCCTCGATATGCAGGGTGATCCGTACCCCTTGGGCGGCTGCCAGCATCATCACGCCCATGATGCTCTTGCCGTTGACCTTGCGGCCGTCGCGCTCGACCTGGACCAGACTCTTGAAGCTTCCGGCGCAGGTGACGAATTTGGCCGAGGCTCGGGCGTGGAGGCCCAGCCGGTTGACGATCTCCACCTCCTTGACGATCACGGGGCCTCCTGCATGGCCGCGCACTGTTGGCTCGCGCAGATCAGCACCCCATCGCGGCCCCCGCTTTCCGCCTTGAGGGCGACATCAGCCAGGGGCAGGCTGGCGTAGTACAGGGCCCGAACCAGCATGGGCAGGTTGAGGCCGGCGATGATCTGGATGGGTACCGCCCCCCCCTGGAGGGAGCAGGCGATATTGGCCGGCGTAGAGCCATAGAGGTCGGCGAGGACCAGGACGCCCTCGCCGCCGTCGATCTCCCCGGCCAGGCGCTGAGCCTCGATCTGGAGCTGATCGCGCCGGGTCTCGTCAGTAACCGCCAGAACCCGGGTGGCCACGGGGCAGCGACCGCCCAGGATGCGGGTCGCGGACGCAAGCATTTCCAGACCGATATGGCCATGGGTGATGAGGAGGAGTCCGACGCTCATGAGAGTTCCCGATGACGGAGCATGACCTGGCGGCCCAGGGCGGCAAAGTGGTCACGCAGCTTTTCGCCCATGTAGACGGAACGGTGCTGGCCGCCGGTACAGCCGATGGCGATGGTGAGATAGCTGCGCCCATCGGCCTCAAAGCGCGGCACCCAGCGGCCGAAGAAATCCGACAGGTCCGCGATCATCTCCGCGACCTCGGGGGATTCCTCCAGAAAGCGGGCGACCTCGGGATCGCGACCCGTGAGGGGGCGCAGTTGGGGCTGCCAATGGGGGTTGGGCAGACAGCGCACGTCGATGACGAAATCCGCGTCTCGGGGCACGCCCTGTTTGAAACCGAAAGTCTCGATCAGGACGGAGACCCGCCGCGGACTGGCATCCTGGAGGTGACCCAGCACCCGGTCCCGTAACTGGTGGACGTTGGTATGGGTGGTGTCGATGCGCAGGTCGGCGATATCCAGGATGGGCGCCAGGAGGGCCCTTTCCAGCTTGATGGCCTCGGCCAGGGAGCGGTTGTCCGAGCTCAGGGGGTGTTTGCGCCGGGTCTCGCTGAAACGCTTGATCAGGGATTCCGGCCGCGCATCCAGGTAGAGGACATCGCAGGCAACCCCGCGCCCCTTCAACTCGGCCACCAGGGCCGGAACCTCCACCAGCCGTTCCGGCTGGTTGCGGGCATCGATCCCCACGGCGGTGCGCGCCATCTGGGGATTAGGCTCGGCTTCCAGGCCCCGGGCGAGGTCACCGAGCAGAAAGAGGGGCAGGTTGTCGATGCAGTAGAAGCCCAGATCCTCCAGGGTGTGGAGGGCGACGCTCTTACCGGAGCCCGAGAGGCCACTGACGATGACCAGCTTCAGACCCATTCCGTATCCCCCTCTGGGGCCTGACCCTGGAGGGCGCGCATCTGGCGCTCGGTGAAGTCGACCCCGGCGTCATAGCCGCGGCTGCGCTGGAGCTGGCTGCGGACCGCCGCCTCGACCAGGATCGCCAGGTTGCGGCCCGGGGCGACGGGCATGGTGACCTCGGGGATATTGACGCCAAGGATGTTGCGCATGGTCTTGGACCCCCCCAGCCGGTCGATGCCCAGCAGGCCGGCCACGTCCAGGGTGCGCAGGTTGACGATCAGATTGAGGCGCTTGCGCTGGCGCACGGCGCTCTCGCCGAACATGGCGCGGATGTTGAGGATCCCCAGCCCCCGTACCTCCAGGAAGTCCCGCAGCAGGGGCGGACAGAAACCCTCCAGCATCTCCGGCGCCAGGTTGGCGAACTCCGGGGCGTCGTCGGCGATGAGGCGATGACCGCGATTAATCAGCTCCAGGGCCAGCTCGCTCTTACCCACCGCCGGGTCGCCGACCAGCAGCACCCCGGTCCCCAGCACCTCCATGAAAACGCCATGGATGACCACTCGCGGGGCCAGTTTGAGCGTCAAGTAGAAATGCAGGTAACCGATGATCTCCTCGTCCGGCAGGGGGGAGGCCAGCAGGGGGATATCCAGGCGTCGGGTCGCCGCCAGCAGATCCGGCTCGGGGTCGATGCCATTGGCCAGGATGATGCCGGCGGGCTGGCTGGCCAGGAGCCGGTTGAAGGCGTCCTCCCGGGCGACCCGGCTCATGTCCTCCAGATAGCGCTGCTCCGCCTGGCCGATCACCTGCAGGCGGTTGGGATGGATGCCATTGAGAGGACCGACCAGGGACTGTCGGCCCAGAGCCCCGTCCCCCCCCAGCAGGGGTCTGGGTGGCTGGGGGGGCGGGGTCAGCCACCGCAGCTCCAGCCGGGCGCCCATGCGCTCGACCAGGTCATTCAGGGTGCGCAGCTTATTCATCCGCCCGAGGTATGGCTGGCGCCCTCCTGCAAGTGCCGCAGGAGAGCGCCGCTGTCGGTGGCCTGGCGTAGCCGTTCCCGGAAGGTCTCTTCGCCGAAGAGGCCCGCCAGATGGGCCAGGAGTTGGAGGTGGACCTCGGTGGCGGCCTCCGGGACCAGCATGGCGAAGACCAGGTCCACCGGCTGTTCGTCGATGGCATCGAAATCCACCGCCTGACGGAGCTGGACGAAGGCGCCGATGGCCTCCGTGGCATCCTTGATCCGGGCATGGGGCAAGGCGACCCCATGACCGAGACCGGTGCTGCCCAGGCGCTCGCGTTCGAGCAGGCGTTCATAGATGGTCTCGGTGCGCAATTGGGGTTGGGCGGAAGCCAGTAGGCCGGCGAGGACCTCCAGCAAGCGCTTTTTACTCGTGCTTTCCACGCCGGCGGAGATGCGCTCGACGACGAGAAATTGGGGAGGAAACATCTAAGGCGGCTCCCAGTGAGTCTGGAAAGGGGAATTGTGGCGTCCATGGCGCCAGGCCGCCCGGACGCTCCGGGCGGCGAAGGCGCGAATTATGGCACGGCCTCGCGGTTCCTTACTCGCTTTCCGCCACCTTTACGCCGGTCGCGCGATGGCTGCTCTTCTTGTCCTTGTACTTGAGGATCTGGCGGTCGAGCTTGTCGCTCAGGGCGTCGATGGCGGCGTACATGTCTTCCTCGGTTGCTTCGGCATGGAGGTTGCCGCCGTTGACCTGGATGGTCGCCTCGGCACTGTGCCGCAGTTTTTCCACCGAGAGGACGACACGGGCGTCCAGGACGTGGTCGAGATGGCGCGAAAGACGCTCGAACCGGCTGTCGACATAGTTGCGCATGGCTTCGGTGATGTCGACATGATGACCCGTCAAGTTGATTTGCATTGCATGGCTCCTGGGTATCCAAAGGAATGGCCGATCACCCACCTCCCGGGTCGGCCAAGGCTCGCGCTCCCTCGCCCGTGCCACCCGACGGGGTGGCTCCTGGCGGCCCTTCCCGGTACCGCCGTGGCGCCGGTCTTGCCAGCGCGGGTAACAACCGGCTTCCTCATGCCAGTCGGCGACGCTCGCTGGAGGCCCCGATGCCCATGGCCTCGCGGTACTTGGCCACCGTACGGCGTGCCACGTTGATCCCCCTTTCACTGAGGATGGCGGCGATCCGCTGATCACTCAAGGGCTTGGTCGCGGGTTCCGCGGCTACCAGCTTGCGGATCAGAGCCCGAATGGCGACCGAGGAACATTCCCCCCCCTCGGCCGTGTTGACGTGGCTGGAGAAGAAGTACTTGAATTCATAGGTCCCACGTGGGGTGCGCATGTATTTCTGGGTAGTGACGCGGGAGATGGTGGATTCGTGCAGGTCCAGGGCCTCGGCGATGTCGCGCAGCACCATGGACTTCATCGCCTCGTCGCCCCGTTCGAGAAAGTCCCGCTGCATTTCCACGATCTTGGTCGCCACCCGCAGAACCGTGTCGTTACGGCTCTGCAGGCTTTTGATAAACCAGCGGGCCTCCTGCAGATGATTGCGCAGGAAGGCGTTGGTGTCGCTCTGATCCGCCCGGCGGACGAGCCGGGAATAGTCGGCGTTGATCCGCAGCCGGGGGGTGGTCTCCGGGTTGAGCTCCACCACCCAGGCCCCTTCCCGCTTGGTGACGAAGACATCCGGCACGACATATTCCGGCCTGGCCGTGGCGATGAGATTGCCGGGGCGAGGGTGAAGGGCACGGATCTCGGCGAGGGCGGCGGCCAAGGCACTGGGGGTCAGGTGGAGCTGCCGCTGGATACGATCCAGGTCATTGCGCGATAGGGCGGCGAAACAGTGCTGACAGATGGCGATGGCGTCCCGGGTCGCGGGGGTCGGGGCCGGGTTCTGCCGTAACTGGATCAACAGGCATTCGGCCAGGTCCCGCGCCCCTACCCCGGGGGGGTCCAGCGCCTGAATGCGGTGCAGCACGGTCTCGATTTCCGCCACCGTCAGCCGGTCGTCGCCCAGGGCCTCCCGGAGCTCCTCGCAGCTCTGCTCCAGGTAGCCGTCCAGATCGATGGCGTCCACGATGGCGGTGGCGATGGCCCGTTCGGTACCGTCCAGGCGGCAGAGGTTGAGCTGCCAGTGCAGGAAGTCCTGGAGGGTTTCGGGACGGCTCTGCTGGGCGAAGGGATCGAAATCGCCCTCTTCACCGCCGCCGGTGGCGGCATAGCCATCGAAGTGATCGGCCCATTCGCTGTCCACGGGCAGCTCGTTGGGTATGACCCCCTCGTCCGTGCTGTTCAGATCGAGTTCCAGCCGTTCTTCGGCGATGCCTGGAGACTCCGCGGGCTGATCGGTGGCCTCCGCCGCGTGGAGGGATGGGCTTTCCCGCTCCAGCTCACCGTCCGGCTCGCCGTCTTCCGCGGTTTGCAGCATGAGATTTCCCTCCAGCGCCTCCTGGATCTCCTGGCGGAGTTCCAGGGTGGACAACTGCAACAGGCGGATGGCCTGTTGCAGTTGCGGCGTCATGGTCAGGTGCTGACCAAGCCGAAGCTGGATGGATTGCTTCATGGGGGAGGAGCGGAGGGGGTACGAGACTGGTACGAGAATTGAATGCAGGAAGATAATTCAAGTTTAGCCGAAAAGCGGCCGCTTCAAAGGCGGAAATGCTCACCCAGATAGACGGAGCGTACCTGGGCATCCTCCAGCAGGGCCTGGGGGGCGCCCTCGGCGATCACCTGACCCTCGTTGATGATGTAGGCGCGGTCGCAGATGTCCAGGGTCTCGCGGACATTGTGGTCGGTGATGAGGACCCCTATGCCACGGTCGCGCAGGTGGGCGACGATCTTCTTGATATCCCCGACGGCGATGGGGTCGACCCCGGCGAAAGGCTCGTCCAGCAGCATGACCTTGGGCTCCACCGCCAGGGCGCGGGCGATCTCCAGGCGTCGGCGCTCGCCGCCGGACAGGCTCATGGCCTGGGACTCGGCCACATGGGCGATGCCCAGCTCTTCCAGAAGCTCGAGGCAGAGGCCGAGGCGTTGATCCTTGTTCAGGTCCTTGCGCGTCTCCAGCACCGCCAGCAGGTTGTCCTGGGCGCTGAGCTTGCGAAAGACCGATGCCTCCTGGGCCAGATAGCTCAGCCCCCGGCGCGCCCGGACGTGCATGGGCTTGCCGCTGATGTTCTGATCTTCCAGCCAGATCTCCCCCCGATCCGCGGATACCAGACCGACGATCATGTAAAAACAGGTGGTCTTGCCAGCCCCATTGGGTCCCAGGAGACCGACCACCTCGCCGGCGTCGACATCAACGCTGACCCCCCGTACCACATGACGCTGGCGGTAGCTCTTGATCAGGTTGCGGGCCCGCAGGGTGCTCATGGCTTGGATTTGGGCTCGGTCGGGGGGGTGATGTGGATCCTGACCCGCTCCTTGCCCTGGGCGCTGGTGCCCGCCTTGACCCGGGCGTTGAGACGGTCGTAGACGATGCGGTCGCTGCGGAAGGTATCGGTTCCCTTGAAGACCACGGCCTGGTCAATGAGGGTGATCTCATCCTTGGTGGCCTGGTATTCCATGCGCAGGGCCTCGGCCTGGATAGGTTTCTGCTCGCCTTCGACCAGTTGCTGATAGGTGGCGGGCTTGCCGATGGCGATCACCAACTCGGGTTTTCTGTCCGCCCCATGGTGGATGGTCACCTGATCGGCGCGGATCTCCAGACTGCCCTGGCGGACGATGACCTTGCCCGTATACAGGCTCAAGCCCTTGGCTTCGTCCATCTCGGCGTTATCGGCCTCCAGGCTGAGGGGTTGTTGCTGGTCGCTCTCCAGGGCCGGGAGCGGTCCGGCCGCGGACAAGGCGAGGGTCAGGGCGAGGGTCCGGGCGAGAGAGGCTAAGGCCCCCCGACCGGGGTCGGACCGGCGATCGCGGCCGCTTGCCAGGAGGCGGCCGGACCCGAGGAAACGGCCGGACCAGGTGGCGGTCCAGCCCGCCGGGGGGTGGGAGGTGGGGAACCACATCACCGCGATGGTCTCCGGGGGGGGCAGGGGGGGTGTTGCGGAGTGGGTGCAAGGCATGGGGGCATGACAAGCCGGCATCAGGGGAACTCCGTGGGGGATAGAGGACCGGCCTCCGGGTTAGGGGCGGCGCGGGGCTCGGGTTGATATTCCAGACTGACGCGCCCGAAGAGTTTGGCGCGCAGGGTCTCGCCGAACCAGGCCTCGCCACCACGGGCGCTGGTCAGCCAGTCCAGGCCCCGGGTGGCATGAAGGGGCGCATCGGTGCGGCCATAGTGCTGCTTGGGCCAAACGATCAGCGCTTGGGTGGTGACCTGTATGGCGGGGCTCTCTTCCCAGGCCTCGCGGTCCAGGAAGACCTCGCCCTGGAGGCGGATCTCCTCCGCCTCCTCGGAGACCCACCCAAGTTCCGACTGGAGTTGCCAAGGCGGTCCCTCCGCGGTGAACAGGGTCAGCCGTGGCTGGTCGAGCTCGCTGCCGGCCCCACCCGGATAATGCCTGGCCTCCCGGGAGACGAGGCGACGCTGGGGTCGACCCAGTTCGTCCAGGGTCGTGGCCCTGAGCCCCGTCACCACATGATCGGGCTGGCCGGTGAGAAGGTCCGCGGATTCACGGGGATGGTCGCGCACCATACCCAGCCACCCGGCGAGGGCGGCCAGGAGGGCCAGCAGAACCGGAAGCACGCGCTGGCGGGTAATCCCCACGGTGGAGCGGCGGTCCAGAAGGTCAGAGGTAACGGGCCATCATGGCGTCCAGGGTACCCTGGGCCTCCATGAGGAGCTCGCACAAGTCACGCGCCGCCCCCCGCCCGCCAGGTGACGCGGTACGCCAGTGGGCGTGGCGTTGCACCAGGGGATGGGCATCGGCGACGGCCACCGCCAGGCCGGCGCGGCGCAAGACGGGGAGATCCACCACGTCATCGCCGACGTAGGCGATGGCCTCGTCGGTCAGGTTCAGGGATTGTTTCAATTCCTCGTAGGCCATGAGCTTATCCTGAATGCCCTGGTAGAGGTGGTTGATGCCCAGGCTGGTCATCCGGATGCGCACCACTTCCGAGGAACGGCCGGTAATGATGGCCAGGGTGACCCCGGTCTGGCGCAGCATGGTCATACCGTGGCCATCCCGGGAGTTGAAGGCCTTGTACTCCTGGCCATCGTCACCGATGAAGAGGCTGCCGTCCGTGAGAACCCCGTCGACGTCGAAGATGGCGAGCCGGATGCGGCTGGCACGCTCAAGAATGTCCCGCATAACGTTTCCCCCTTGCCGAGTTGAGTTGGGTTGCGCGGGCCGGCTCCGGACTAGACGACGCCGGCCCGCAACAGGTCATGCATATTGATGGCGCCAATGAGGGTCCCCCCCTCGTCCACCACCAACAAGGCGTTGATCTTGCGCGCCTCCATGATGCCCAGGGCTTCGGCGGCCAGGATATTGGCCCTGACCTGCACCGGTCGTGGCGTCATGACGGCATCGACCGGGGTGAGGTGGAGGTCGAGGGCACGGTCCAGGGTACGCCGCAAGTCCCCGTCGGTATAGATACCGGCCACCCGTCCCGCGTCATCGAGGATGGCGGTCATGCCGAGGCCCTTGCGCGTCATCTCCAGCAGGGCCTCCGGCAGCAAGGTGCCTCGGGCAACCCGAGGAATAGCCGTATCGCGGTGCATGATGTCGGCGACGTGGAGCAGCAGGCGCCGGCCCAGGGCGCCGGCGGGGTGGGAACGGGCGAAATCGTCCCGGGTGAAGCCCCGGCGCTCCAGTAGGGCCACCGCCAGGGCATCGCCCATGGCCAGGGCCGCGGTGGTGCTGGCGGTGGGCGCCAGCCCCAGGGGGCAAGCCTCCTCGGCGACACTGACGTCGATATGGACATCCGCGTCCCGCGCCAGGGTCGAGCGGGGATTACCGGTCAGCGCGATCAGCGGTACACCCAGGCGCTTGATCAGGGGCAGGATGAGCAGGATCTCCTCGGTCTCGCCGGAATTGGACAAAGCCAGCACCACGTCGTCGGGGGTGATCATGCCCAGATCGCCGTGGCTGGCCTCGCCGGGGTGGACGAAGAAGGCCGGGCTGCCGGTACTCGCCAGGGTGGCGGCGATCTTGCCCGCGATATGGCCGGACTTGCCCATGCCCAGCACCACGATGCGCCCTCGGCAGGCGAGCATGAAACCGCAGGCCCGTTCGAAACCCTCATCCAGGCGCTCCGTCAAGGCTTGGACGGCTTGTGCCTCGGTTTCCAGTACGGCCCGGCCCAAGGCGCGCAGACGCTCGCCCTGGCTGGAGTCTATGCCCGTGATTAGCGCTGTCGTGACCATGGCGGAGGATTGTTTCAGAGGCGTTCGGGGCGTGCAAGGGTAGTCCATCGGGATG
>SBFV01000449.1 GCA_006227775.1 Gammaproteobacteria bacterium
ATGGCGCCAAAGAGGAAGATACCCCCACCCACCGCACGCATGGCGTAGTAGGGATGCATGGCGTCTACGGTCTCGACGAAGGTGTAAGCCAGATTGCCGTACTCGTCGAAGGCTCGCCACATCAAGCCCTGCATGATGCCTGACACCCACATGGCGACGATGTACACCACGGTACCGATGGTCAGGGCCCAGAAATGGAAGTTCACCAGTTTCTCGGAGAACATCTCGGTGTGCCAGAGGCGAGTCATGAGATGATAGATGGAACCGATCGCGACGCCCGCCACCCAGCCAAGGGCGCCGGAATGCACATGGCCAACGGTCCAGTCGGTGTAATGGGACAAGGCATTGACGGTCTTGAGGGACATGACCGGACCTTCGAAGGTGGACATGGCATAGAAGGCCAGGGCGACGATCAGGAAGCGCAGTACATAGTCGGTGCGCAGCTTATCCCAGGCCCCGGAGAGGGTCATCATGCCATTCACCGCGCCACCCCAGGAGGGGATGATCATAGCGATGGAAACGGCGGCGCCCAGGGAGCCGGTCCAGTCCGGGAGGGCGGTGTACTGGAGGTGATGGGCGCCCAGCCAAACGTAGCCGAACATCAGTGCCCAGAAGTGAATCACGGAGAGGCGATAAGAATAGACGGGGCGGTTGGCCTGCTTGGGAACGAAGTAATACATCATGCCCAAGAAACCGGCGGTCAGGTAAAAGCCGACGGCGTTATGGCCCCACCACCACTGGATCATGGCATCCTGGGTACCTGAAAACAGGGAATAGGACTTGAACAGACCAACGGGGATGGCCAGACTGTTGACCACATGCAGATAGGTGATCATCACCATCATGCCCAGATAGAACCAGTTCGACACATAGATGTGAGAGGTCTTACGGATGGCCAGGGTCATGATGAAGTTGAAGGAGAAGGCCAGCCAGACGATTGCGATGAGAATGTCGACGGGCCATTCCAGTTCAGCGTATTCCTTGGACGCGGTGAGACCCAGTGGCAGGGTGATGACGGCCAGGACGATGATGAGGTTCCAGCCCCAAAAGACGAACCAGGCCAACTTGTCGCTCCAGAGACGGACGCCACAGGTACGCTGGACCGTATAGAAGGCCGTGGCCATGAGGGCGCAGCCACCGAAGGCGAAGATCACCGCGTTGGTATGGACCGGACGTAGGCGCCCAAAGGTGATTTGGGGAATGTCGAAATTGAGGAACGGCCAAGCCAGTTCCGCCGCGATGTAAACGCCGACGGCCGCGCCCACCACTAGGTAGACGACCGCCATGATGGTGAACCAGCGTACAACGTCAAAGTTGTACTTCTGTTCGAGTCCAGTTTCCATAAAACCTCCCCGAAATGACTGGAGAAACAATGTAGGTATAACCATTCCCTGCCGCACCCCAAGCCACGCCCCATTCCATGGCATAACGTCGGCAATGACAAAGGATCAGCCCCTTAAAGTCAAGGTCGGGGGAGTGGCTTACCCCGCGCTTGGGGTAAATCACTGACTTTTTCTTGATCCAAGTCAGCTCCGGATGGGCAGGAAGCCTGGGTCGAGCAGCACCCCCATCATGGCAGGAGCTTCGCTCCCCTTCAGATGGCGAAACCGGTCACTTGAAGAAAGCCTCCAAGGAAAAACCCTCCTTCTCGAGGATATCCCTCAGCCGTCTCAGCGCATCCATCTGGATCTGACGGACTCGCTCGCGGGTCACCCCCAACTCCTCCGCGACCTTTTCCAGTGTACTGTTTTCATAGCCATGGATGCCAAAGCGACGCTCCAACACCTCCCGCTGTTTACTGCTGAGTTTGGATAGCCAGTGGTCCAGGTTGACTTGCACCTCCTGGTCCTGGATACGGTCGGCGGGATCGGTAGCGTCCTCGTCCTGCAGCAAGTCCACCAGAGGTTTATCGGCGTCCTTGCTCAAGGGAGTATCCACTGAGGCGATGTGTTCATTGAGGCCGAGCAGGCGCTTGACCTCGGCACTGGGGCGATCGAGAAGCGACGCTACTTCCTCCGCGCTGGGCTCATGATCCAGACGTTGAGATAAAAGCCGGGAAGCACGAAGAAAAACATTGATCTCCTTTACCACATGGATGGGCAAGCGTACGGTGCGGGTCTGGTTCATGATGGCCCGCTCGATTGTCTGACGGATCCACCAGGTGGCGTAGGTGGAGAAACGAAAGCCCCGCTCCGGGTCAAACTTTTCCACGGCCCGGATGAGACCGAGGTTACCCTCCTCGATGAGGTCCAGCAGGGGCAGACCACGATAGAGGTAGCGCCGGGCGATCTTGACCACCAGGCGCAGGTTGCTGACGATCATGCGTTGTCGCGCCTCGTAATCGCCAGCCTGAGCGAGACGGGCAAGTCGTACCTCTTCCTGTGCCGTCAACAGGCGGGATGCGCCGATTTCGTTCAGATAGATGCGGGTGGCATCCAGATCCGACTCGTCCTCCGCCGGCCGGAGCCGCTCGGTGCATTCCTCCGTCTCCTCTTCCATGCCCCCCCCTGGCTCAGGGGTGAAGCTGGGCGCCAGGCTCCCACCACCCTCGTCCTCGACTACGGACAAGTCGACCAGACTGGGATCAAGGTCCTCCTCCCGCTCGATATCATCGGGCTCCTCGCCTGAAACAGAGGGATATCCCGCAGGAGTGGGATCCATGCGGGATTGACTCATTGGATGACGCCTGCTCATGCCACCAAGCACGACGCAATGACTTCCTCAGGAGCTCCATCTGAATGGATAATATCGTTGACCATGTCTTGACCTCCAGGCCATCCACGCTCTGGGGAATCGGCTGGTTCCACCGCGTCCGCGCCATTCGCGACCAGCAGAGGGAGGTTAGAACCCGGGCGCGATAGACATCAGGGCTCTCTTGGGGATGATAAGTACACCCTAAGGTTCGAGTCCACACCCAAGGAATGCAGGTGCTACTCGCCAACCTGGCAGCGGCGATCTCCCTCGAAAGCTGGTATCGAAGCCGAATTCAGGATAAGCCATTCAGGAGCGGCACGAAGTTCACGGGCTCCAGGATTTCAGTTTCATAGCCGACCGGGGTGCGGATAACCCTGGCCAGAACCTGATCAGCACCCAGACCGATAGGTAGCACCATACAGCCGTCGACTCTTAATTGCTGTACCAAGGTACGGGGAATACCCGGTGGTGCCGCCGTCACCAGGATGGCATCGAAAGGGGCATATTCCGGCCAGCCAAAGGCCCCATCACCATGCCGTAGGCGGACGTTACGCAATCGCAGGGCCGCCAGTCGCCCCCGTGCCAAGTCCAACAGGGCCGCGACCCGCTCGATGCTGTAAACCCGGCGTACCAATGAGGCCAGTACCGCCGTCTGATATCCGGACCCCGAACCAATCTCCAGGACGCACTGGGGCTGGCAGGCTTCCAGCAAGGCTTCGGTCATGCGCGCGACCGTATAGGGCTGGGAGATGGTCTGACCATGGCCTATCGGCAGGGAGGCGTCCTCATAGGCGTGACTGGCCAAAGCCTCGTCCACGAAACGATGGCGGGGTAAACGGGCCATGAGGTCCAAAAGCTCGACATGGCGGATACCTGCCTGCACCAGACGCCGCCGCAACCGCTCCCGGGTTCGCGCCGAGGTCATACCGACCCCGGCGTCCTTCAATCCAGGGGAATGGGTCGGATCGGCCTCCCTCAAGCGCAGGCCTCCAGCCATTCCGCCAGAGGTTCCAACAACGCATGACGGGTAAGGTCCACCTGCAGCGGCGTAACCGAGACAAAGCCATGACGCAGGGCATAAAAGTCCGTACCTGGTCCCGCGTCCGCCTCCGAACCGGCGGGCCCTACCCAATAGACGGTGCGGCCACGGGGGTCAGAAGCAGGGGTAACGGGCTCAGCCTTGTGCCGATGCCCTAACCGCGTTGCCTGCATGCCGGCCAATTGATTATAAGGCAGGTCCGGCACGTTCACGTTGAGAATCAGCTTTGAGCCCAGGGCATCAGCATCCAGATTGGCCACCAGCTTGGCCACGACCTGAGCCGCCGTTTCAAGATACTTGGGCTCATGGCTAGCGACCGAGACGGCGATGGCGGGGAGACCCAGAAAACGTCCTTCCGTTGCTGCCGCCACGGTTCCTGAGTAAAGCACATCGTCGCCCAGATTGGGGCCGTGGTTGATCCCGGCTACCACCAGGTCCGGTTCCCGATCCAGCAGACCGGTGATGGCCAGATGAACGCAGTCGGTCGGGGTCCCTTCGACATAGTAGTGGCCATTACCCAATGCGTGGGCGCGCAAGGGCGTGGTCAGGGTAAGTGAATTACTGGCCCCGCTGCGATCCCTATCGGGGGCGACAATATTGACGGTACCGAATTGGGCCAGGCTTTGTGCCAGGACGAGCAATCCGGGGGATTGATACCCGTCGTCATTACTGAGGAGGATGCGCATAATGTAATTCCGCGGCAGAAACCCTGTCATCATACTGGAATCGACTCGGCGGAACACGGTCTAACCGACTTGTGCGCTCGCGAGGGAATGCGCCCACGGAGCCCCGTCCAAACTGGTGCCTGGTCGCCAATGACCAGGGCCATTCCGGTATACTGGCCCAAACCCCGTCTCAAACCACCTCTGCCGACCGTGAGTCGCCACCTCGACCCTGACGATAAGCTGCTCTTCCACTCGGAGATCGAGGGTGTCACCCCTCTCGATCTGGAGCGGCCGGAACATTGGCGGCATCGGCCAGCCCCCTACCCTATCGACCAACCCAGGGACCTGACTAAGGAGGAAAAAGGGCACACCCTCTCCGAAGGGGAAGTCGAAACCCACGCATACCTCTTCTTCGCCAGGCCCGGTGTCCAACAACGAGTTCTCGCTGACCTCCAACGAGGGGCTATCCCCCGGGAACTGGAACTGGACCTCCACGGTTTGACCAGTGCCTATGCCGAACAACTCTGTGATGAATTCCTCGCGGTCTGCAAACACCGCCGGATTCGCTGTGCCCAGATCATCCATGGCAAGGGGTATGGCTCTCAGGAACGGCAGCCAGTACTCAAACGCAAGGTCAATTATTGGTTGCGATTGCACCCGGAGGTCCTCGCCTTTTGCTCCGCCACCCCTCGGGATGGTGGCACTGGTGCCGTCTATCTATTGCTCCGAAATCCCGAGAAGGGGCACCGCCAGCGGCGCCGCTGAAAGGACCCCGCCCTCCGGGTTACTTTAAACCAAGAGAGAGATCACAGGCTTACCACCCCCCTATCG
>SBFV01000232.1 GCA_006227775.1 Gammaproteobacteria bacterium
TCCACATGCCCCTGACCGGGCGCCTGCGGGAGATGATCCATATCCCCGGGCGTCTGTTCAGCGTCAACGGCGCCACCGCCCGCCTGGTGCCCCGGCTGTTCGCCCGCAACGAGCGGGTCGTCTGCCTCTTCGAGGGCGAGGCCGGACCCTTCGCCGTCATCCTGGTGGGGGCCATCTTCGTCGGGGGCATGGAGACCGTCTGGGCCGGCGAAGTCACTCCCGCCCGGGGTGAACCGCCCCGCCGCCACTATGGGGACGATGAGCCCCTGGACCTGGCGCGGGGGGCGGAGATGGGGCGGTTCAACATGGGCTCCACCGTGATCCTGCTCTTTCCTCCCGGGGCGGTGACCTGGGATGGTGAGCTGGCCCCAGGGGTCGCGCTGCGGATGGGGCAGACCCTCGGCCAACGGCAAATGGCCCACACCCCCTGATGGCTGCTCCCCGCATGGGACTCCCCGCGCAGGGCATGTTCATGGTCCCCAGATGCCGGGCGGGAACCATGCGGGGGGGATAGCGCACGGCCTGATCAGGCGTTCACCCTTTGTCTGGTGCCTCGCCGGTGAGAGGGATCGCGCCGGCCAGAAGTGGCTGATCCCCACTGTCACCAGCCCCCGCGAGATTTAATGCGGCAACAGCGAAGGCGGCTTACCCGCCGCCTTGAGCACCTCGAAGGGGTCCGGCCCCTGCCGCTCGCGCCCGGCGTCACGCAACCGGGACAGGTAATCCAGCCAGAGCGGCTGCCAGCCACGGCCGAGTTTATAGAGGTAGCTCCAGTCGTAGAGCCCCGACTTGTGGCCATCGTCGAAGAAGATCTTCAGGGCATAGCGGCCGATGGGTTGGAGATCCCGGATGTTGACCTGCTCCTTGCCCACTTGGAGCACGGCCTCGTCCGGGCTGTGCCCGCGCACCTCCGCCGAGGGGGAATAGACGCGCAGATACTCCGCCGGAAGGTAAAAACGGGCACCGTCATCGTAGGCGATTTCGAGGACCCGCGACTGCTGGTGGAGCTGGATATCGGTCGGAAGCGGATGGGATTCCATAGGATCAGGCACCGTTCAACAACTGGCACGATTGAGCCCCTTTCCCCTCGCGGGAGAGGCGAGAGGGGGCAGGCCAGGGAGATAAAGTCAATTTATTGTTGAACATTAACATGGTAACGGAACCGCAATGTCTGACGCCGGGACTGAAGACCAGGGATTGGAGACGGAAGACTCGGGTCTGGGGCCTGGGGCCTGGGGATTGGCGCAGAAATGGGTCAGCTCCGGGAGAAGATCAAGACCGGGCGGGCCCAGCCGCCATCGCCAACACCTGGCGCAACGGCAGGCGGCGCCAGTCACCCTCTCCAAGATCAGGATCGGGACCCGACGATGACCGTCTCCTGCCCTGTATCAGGAAGAAAACCAGGCGGTGCCTGTCACCTCTCTGACTGGGGAACGGCGCCAGGTGACGCCCGTCATCTCTGCTGAATAATGATCAGGATCGGGTAGGGCGCCCCGCCATCTCCTGGACCAGGAGCCAGGGCCGGATGACCAGGGTCCAGAGGTGGGCGTCGGCGGCCAGCCAGTCCCGCGCCCGCGCCCGCGCCCGACCCCATGATGGCCTCAGACCCGATGGCGCAGGAAGTAGTTCAGCAGGGCCGCCGTCGAGGCATCGTGCCCCTCACCGACCTCGCCCCCCTCCATCTCGCCCAGGATGACCCCGGCGAGTTGCTTGCCCAGCTCGACCCCCCACTGGTCGAAGGAATTCAGGCCCCAGATGATCCCCTGGACGAAGATACGATGCTCATAGAGGGCGATCAGGGCACCCAGGGCGCGCGGGTCGATCTGCTCCGCCAGGATCGTATTGGTGGGCCGGTTGCCGGGGAAGGTGCGATGGGGCACCAGGGCCGCGATCCGCTCCGGGGCCAGCCCCGCCGCCTCCATTTCGGCGCGGGCCTCCGCCGCCGTCCGTCCACGCATCAGGGCCTCGGTCTGGGCGAAGAAGTTGGCCATGAGCTTGGCCTGGTGATCCCCGATGGGATTGTGGCTGCGGACGGCGGCGATGAAGTCCGCCGGGATCAGTTGGGTGCCCTGGTGGATGAGTTGAAAAAAGGCATGCTGGCCATCGGTGCCCGGCTCGCCCCACACCACCGGCCCGGTGGTGTAGGTCACCGGCATCCCCGCGCGGGTCACGCCCTTGCCGTTGCTCTCCATGTCCGCCTGCTGGAGATAGGCCGGCAGATATTTCAGATACTGATCGTAGGGCAGGACGGCATGAGTCCTGGCCCCGGCGAAGTTGGCGTACCAGACGCCGAGCAGGGCCAGGATGACCGGCACATTGTCCTTGAAGGGCGCGGACTGGAAGTGGTCGTCCATGGCATGGGCACCCTCCAGGAGTTGGCGGAAGCGGTCCATGCCCACCGCCAGGGCGATGGGAACCCCGATCACCGACCAGAGGGAATAGCGCCCACCCACCCAGTCCCAGAACTGGAACATGTGGCGAGGATCGATGCCGAAGGCCTTGACCTCGGCGGCGTTGGTGGAGACGGCCACGAAATGGTCCCGCACCGCCGCCGGGTCCCCCAGGTGCTTGACCACCCAGCGGCGGGCGCTCTGGGCGTTGGTCATGGTCTCCTGGGTGGTGAAGGTCTTGGAGGCGACGATGAACAGGGTCTGATCCGCCTCCAGTTGGCCCAGGGTCTCGCACAGGTGGGTGCCATCGACGTTGGAGACGAAGTGGACGCGCAGATCGCTGGTCTGATAGTGGCGCAGGGCCTCGCACACCATCAGGGGACCCAGATTGGAGCCGCCGATGCCGATATTGACCACGTCGCGGATGGGCTTGCCGGTGAAACCGCACCAGTCACCGCTCCGCACGGCGGTGACGAAGCGATCGATCTTCTCCAGTTCGGCGTTGATGCCGGGCATGACGTCCTCACCATCCACCATGATGGGTCGATTGGCGCGGTTCCGCAGGGCGACATGGAGGACGGCGCGGTCCTCGGTATTGTTGAGGTGCTCGCCGCGGAACATGCGGCGGATCCAGCCACCCAGGTCACGGGCCTCGGCCAGATCGAGCAGCAGGCGCAGGGTCTCGTCGGTGGCGATGTTCTTGGAGAAATCCACCAAGAGGTGAGGGGCGCGGCGCGACAGGCGTGCGGCGCGCCCCGGATCGGCGGCGAAGAGCTCACGCATCTGGACTTCGGACATCTGCTTCCAGTGCGCCTCGAGGGCCTTCCATTGCGGGGTCTCGTTGACTAACGCCATGACGGCGGACTCCTGACGGCTGGTGGCGCTCCGCTCGCCCGCAAGACACCGGGCACCGCGCAGCGCCGAAGGCGGGCCCAGTTTCCATCCCCGAAAGCTTGCGGCGCGATGACCGCGCGGGCCCTTTTATGCTAGCTTGTGCCCCCTTGCGGGCTAGGGCGCTGATTCTACCACCAGGCGGCGATCAGGGACGCCTGCCCGCGTGAGCCAGGACGGTCTTCGTCATAATCCCGGCCGGATCGCGTGATGTGGTGGCCCGCCCGGCCCCCCTGGGGTGTCGGGGCCTGGTCTCGCGGGAAAGGCCCAGCATGGGAGCGCCTCGCCATCGACGCCCAATCCTCCACCAGTCGCCGCCGCATCCTGTTCGCGAGCAGCGAGGCCCATCCCCTCATCAAGACCGGCGGCCTCGCCGACGTGGCCGGGGCATTGCCCGCCGCCCTGCGAGAGATCGGTCACGACGCCCGGCTGGTCATCCCCGCTTATCCCCAGGCCCTGCGCCAGTTACGGGAACTCCGGCCCTTGGGCGACATCCGCTTGCCCCTCATGGGGCGCACGGCACGCATCCTGGGTGGGCGTCTGCCCGACAGCGAGGTGCCGACCTACCTGGTGGAGGCCCCGGAGCACTTCGCTCGCGAGGGCAATCCCTACACGGATACCAGCGGCCGTGACTGGGGGGACAACGCCGACCGCTTTATGCTCTTCTGCGAGGCAGTCACCCGGATCGGCCTGGGTTGCCGGGTCCTGGACTGGCGCCCCGAACTCATTCACGGCAACGACTGGCAAACCGGGCTGGTCCCCGCTCTGCTCCACGGTCAGCCGGACCGCCCCGCCACCGTGTTCACCATCCACAACCTGGCTTACCAGGGGCTCTTCGACCGCGCCACCTTCGACCGGCTGCACCTCCCCGAGGTCTTCTGGACCCTCCACAGCCTGGAATTCCACAAGCAACTCTCCTTCATCAAGGGCGGCATCGTCTTCGCCGACCGCGTCAACACCGTCAGCCCCACCTATGCCCAAGAGATCATGACCAAGGAACTGGGCTGCGGCCTGGACGGTCTGCTGATGGGCCTGGGGCGGCGCTTTTCCGGCATCCTCAACGGCATCGACTACCGCGCCTGGAATCCGGCCGCGGACGGTCATATCCCGCAGCCCTACGACGCCGACACTTTCAGCCTCAAGGCGGAGAACAAGCTGGCACTGCAGCGGGAATTCGGCCTGCCGCGCAACGAGGAGGCCCTGGTCTTCGGCCATATCGGACGCTTGGTCCAGCAGAAAGGGGCGGACCTGATCCTTGGCGTGCTGCCGCGCCTGCTGGCTTACCCCAACACCCAGTTCATCCTCCAGGGCTCCGGGGAGAAGGCGACCGAAAAGGCCCTGCTGGCCGCCGCCCAGGCCAACGCCGACCGGGTGGGGATCGCGATCGGTTATGACGAGGCCCGGGCTCACCGCATCGAGGCCGGCTGCGACGCCTTCCTCATGCCCTCACGCTTCGAACCCTGTGGCCTCAATCAGTTGTACAGTCTGCGCTATGGTAGCGTACCCCTGGTGCGCCGCACGGGTGGCCTGGCGGACACGGTGATCGATGCCGGTATCCTGGGTATCGCGCAAGGGGAGAGCACCGGCTTCTGCTTCGACCCCCCCACCCGGGAGGGTCTCTGGGAGGCGATGGAGCGTTGCATCCGACTCTATCGCGAGCACCCCGACCTCTGGCGACAACTGGCCCTCAATGGCATGGCCCAGGACTTCAGTTGGACCGCCAGCGCCCGCCATTACGAAGAGTTGTACGAACAGGCCCTGGCGGGATAGGCCGGCCAGGGCCGCGCTGAGGGTCAGAAAGGGGGCGGGATCAGAGCAGATCGGCAACCACCTCACGCTCACCGAGCAGTTCCTGCTCGGTCACCTGCATCCGTTCCTTGCCGAAGGCGGTGACCTCCAGACCTTGTACGATCTGGTAGTTGCCCGCCTGGCAGGTCACGGGGAAGGA
>SBFV01000292.1 GCA_006227775.1 Gammaproteobacteria bacterium
GCCTACTGATCATAGGAGGTGGCGCCGCGGCAATCGCCCTGCAAACCCAGGCAGGGCGCCAGCTCTGGCAGTTCGTGGGTGATGCTCGGACCGAAGTGCGTAAGGTTGTCTGGCCGACGCGGCAAGAAACCTTGCAGACCACCTTGATCGTGGTAGTCATGGTCCTGATTCTGGGCATCATTCTCTGGTTGTTCGACATGATGCTCATGGCCATCCTGCGCCTTCTCACCGGGCATGGAGGCTAGGATGACTCGGCGCTGGTATGTCATCCATGCCTTCTCCGGCATGGAGAATCAGGTCAAGAGGTCCCTGGAGGATCGCATCAAGCGGGCTGGCATGGAAGATAAGTTCGGCGACATCCTGGTGCCTACCGAGACGGTCGTCGAAATGCGCAACGGCCAGCAACACAAGGTGGAGCGGAAATTTTTCCCGGGATACGTCCTGGTCAGCATGGAGATGTCGGACGAGACCTGGCACCTGGTGCGCGATGTACCTAAGGTCATGGGATTTATCGGTGGCCACGGGGATCGTCCCGCCCCAATACCCGACATCCAGGCTAACGCTATCCTACAGCGCATCCAGGATGGGGCAGCCAAGCCCCGCCCCAAGGTCCTGTATGAGCCCGGAGAGTTGGTGCGTGTCATCGATGGCCCCTTCACGGATTTCACGGGCGTGGTCGAAGAGGTCGATTACGACAAGAATCGCCTCAAGGTCTCGGTCCTCGTCTTTGGCCGCTCCACCCCCGTCGACCTTGAGTTCTCCAAAGTCGAAAAGGGTTGAACTTAAGTCATCCGATTCCACCAGGACGTACCCGTGCAAGCAATCCGGCTTGTGACCTGAGGGAAGTTCCTCAGGGCAAAGCCAGCGTCAAGACCCCCAGGGTCAAACAAAGATGCCACCCAGCCAATGCCGACTGGGTGGCCAGGGGAGCCGAAGCGACCAGCCCGGCGCCAACACCCATCCTCAGAGGTTAAGATGGCAAAAAAAATAACAGCTTACGTCAAGCTGCAAGTCAAGGCCGGTGAGGCTAACCCCAGCCCTCCCGTGGGTCCCGCCCTCGGCCAGAAAGGCGTGAACATCATGGAGTTCTGTAAGGCGTTCAACGCCAAGACGCAGAATCTGGAAAAGGGAATGCCTATTCCGGTGGTGATCACCGTTTATGCCGACCGTAGCTTTACTTTCATCACCAAGACCCCTCCCGCCACCGTTCTGCTGAAGAAAGCGGCCGGTGTGACCAAGGGCAGCAAAACGCCTCATACAACCAAGATCGGAACCGTTACCCGGGCGCAACTCGAGGAGATCGCCAGCGTCAAGATGCCCGATCTGACCGCCGCCGACATGGACGCGGCGGTTCGCACCATCGCAGGCAGTGCCCGGGCCATGGGTCTGAATGTGGAGGGTCTCTGAAATGTCCAAGTTATCCAAGCGCATGCAGGCGGTTCGCGCCGGGATCGATAAAAAGAAGGTATACCCGGCGGAGGATGCCTTCGTCCTGCTCAAGGGATTGTCGAAGGTTAAGTTCCTGGAGAATGTGGACGTCGCGGTGAATCTGGGCGTGGACCCCCGCAAGTCAGACCAGGTGGTCCGCGGAGCCACCGTTCTGCCCAACGGTATCGGCAAGCAGGTACGGGTGGCGGTCTTTTGCCAGGGTGCAGCGGCGGACGCGGCCACGACGGCGGGTGCCGACCGGGTCGGTATGGAGGATCTGGCCGAGGACATGAAGGCCGGCAATCTCGCCTACGACGTGGTTATCGCTTCCCCGGATGCCATGCGCGTGGTAGGTCAGCTCGGGCGCTTATTGGGCCCGCGCGGTCTGATGCCCAACCCCAAGGTTGGTACGGTGGCACCGGACGTTGCGGAAGCAGTGCGTAACGCCAAGGCGGGCCAGGTTCGTTATCGCACCGACAAGGCCGGCATCATCCACTGCCCCCTCGGTAAGGTCTCCTTCGAACCCGTCGCCCTGCGCGAGAACCTTCAGGCGTTGCTGCGAAACCTGATGAAGGTCAAACCCAGCACCTCCAAGGGTGTTTATATGCGCAAGGTCACCGTGTCCACCACCATGGGACCGGGGCTGACCGTCGATCATTTATCGCTGATCTGACCGACCCTAGGGGCGACGCAGAACTGTCTCCCGTTGTTTCAGGTTGTTTGAAGGCGATTGTCCTCGGTAGGGACCTTGATTGTCCCCACCGGAAAATTCTTTGGGGCCTCGGCAGGTAGCCGGGGACCGTCAAAGACCGCGGGCGCCCGGGTTGGCTGAAGGATCAGGCCATGCCGGGCTTAATCCCTCCGGGCCCGCGCAGACGGTGCTCCCGAATCGGTTCAGCGGTCGCGTCAGCGACGGCGAAGGCTCGAAGACGGCGCACATCACCGTCGCCCCCTCTGGTCGTGGACGGCCGGGGCGGCAATCGGGAGGGGGCCTGACCCCCTCGACACCGAAATCAGGAGGTGACGAACTGTGGCTTTGAACTTTGCCCAGAAAGAAACCATCGTCGCCGAGGTCGCGGAAGTCGCGAAGAGGGCCTATTCGGCCGTTGGCGCCGAATATCGAGGTTTGACCGTCGAGCAAATGACCAACCTGCGCGTGGAAGCGCGTAAGGCCGGGGTCTATGTGCGCGTCGTCAAAAATACCCTGGCCAAGCGCGCCGTGGAAGGTACGGACTTTGCCTGTATTCAGGAGGCCCTCAAGGGGCCGATGGTCCTGGCCTTTTCCCAGACGGATCCGGGGTCGGCGGCGCGGGTGATCGAGGCCTTTGCCAAGGGGAATAATGCCCTGAAGGTGAGCCTCGTCTCCATTGGCGGTAAGTTGCTCGCCCCTTCGGAGCTCGGCACCCTCGCCAAGATGCCGACCTACGAGCAGGCGATTTCCCAACTCATGTCCGTCATGAAGGCCCCGGTGCAGAAACTCGCGGCGACCATCAACGAGGTACCGGGCAAGCTTGTCCGGACCCTCGCGGCGGTCCGCGATGCCAAAGAGGCGGCCTGACCTTCGGTCCGGCTCTCGGTTAGGCATCTAACAGCTTTTCGATTTAGGAGAAATCCATGTCTATTTCCAAAGAAGACATCCTGGAAGCCATCGCCAATATGACCGTCATGGAAGTCGTCGAACTGATCAGCGCGATGGAAGAGAAGTTCGGCGTCACCGCGGCGGCGGCCGTCGCCGTGGCCGCGGGTCCGGCCGCCGCGGCGGCCGAACCCGTCGAGGAGAAGACCGAATTTGACGTCGTCCTCACCGGCTACGGCGAAAACAAGGTTGGCGTCATCAAGGTGGTCCGTTCCCTGACGGGCCTGGGCCTCAAGGAAGCCAAGGATGCCGTCGAAGGGGTGCCCACCACCCTGAAGGAAGGCATCTCCAAGGACGAGGCCGCGGCCGCGAAGAAGCAACTTGAAGAGGCTGGTGCTACCGTCGAGGTCAAGTAATCTCGTCTTCGCGCCCTCGCGCCTTCGGCGCGAGCACCAGGCTGGCGATCTTCGGATCGCCGGCCTTTCTCCGTTTCCCCGCGGATCATCCGAACCGCACTTATCGGGTGGGACCGCTGTCCAAACGGTCGCGATTTCCGGCCTGATCCGCCGTCCAGCCGGGCGGCACAATTCCAGCACCTCGAGGGTAAGGCAGCATGGCCTATTCGTTCACCGAAAAAAAGCGTATCCGCAAGGATTTCGGCAAGCGCACCAGCATTCTGGAAGTTCCCTTCCTGCTTGCGACCCAGATCGATTCCTATCGCGACTTTTTGCAGGAGAACATGAAGCCTGGCGAACGCCACGATATCGGCTTGCATGCTGCCTTCAAGTCCGTCTTTCCGATCGAAAGCTACTCGGGGAACGCCGTCCTGGAATATGTGAGTTACCGTCTTGGCGAGCCCCCCTTCGATGTTCGGGAATGTCACCTCCGTGGGGCTACTTATGCGGCCCCCCTGCGTGTCCTTCTGCGCCTGGTGATCTACGATCGCGATGCCCCGGCGGGGTCCCGTGCCATCAAGGATATCAAGGAGCAGGAGGTCTATATGGGGGAAATGCCCCTGATGACCGAGACAGGCACTTTCATCATCAACGGTACGGAGCGGGTCATCGTCTCCCAACTGCATCGTTCGCCGGGCGTCTTTTTCGATCACGACAAGGGTAAGACCCATTCCTCGGGCAAATTGCTGTTCTCGGCTCGGGTCATCCCCTATCGAGGTTCTTGGTTGGATTTTGAATTCGATCCCAAGGACAACGTTTTCGTCCGTATCGATCGTCGCCGTAAGTTGCCGGCGACCATCCTGCTGCGGGCCCTGGGTTATGACACCCAGCGCATTCTGGACTGTTTCTTCCAAACCGATTGCTTCCATCTGGCCAACGACAAGATCGAGGTGGAACTGGTCCCCGAACGCTTGCGCGGAGAAACCCTGGGCTTCGACATCAGCGTCGGGGACCAGGTGGTGGTTGAGGCGGGTCGTCGCGTTACCGCACGCCATACCCGTGAGTTGCAGAAGCTGGGGGTTGATCGACTCGCGGTGCCGGCGGAGTTCCTCTATGGCCGTACGCTGGCCCATAACCTGATCGACACAGAAACCGGGGAATTGCTGTCCAATGCCAATGACATTCTCACCCCCGAACTCTTGGAGCTGGCCCGTCAGCAGGGTATCCGTGAGCTGCGTACCCTCTTCGTGAACGATCTGGACCAGGGTCCCTACATGTCGGAGACCCTGCGCATCGATACCACGAGTAACGAGCTGGAGGCCCAGGTCGAAATCTACCGCATGATGCGTCCTGGCGAGCCACCCACCAAGGATGCGGCCCAGAACCTCTTTCACAACCTCTTTTTCACCCTGGATCGGTACGATCTCTCCGCCGTCGGTCGGATGAAGTTCAACCGCCGCCTGGCCCTGGATAAAGAAGAGGGCCCCGGCATCCTCTACGACAGCGTCTATTTCGGCGCCAGGTCCGACGAGACCTCTCTCAAGCTGGTCGCGGAGAACGGCGACCGGTCGGACATCATCGACGCCCTCCGCATCCTGGTGGACTTGCGCAACGGCCGTGGCACCGTTGACGACATCGATCATCTGGGCAACCGGCGCATCCGCTGCGTGGGAGAAATGGCGGAAAACCAGTTCCGTATTGGTCTGGTTCGCGTCGAGCGCGCGGTCAAGGAAAGACTCTCCCTCGCGGAATCCGAGGGTCTGATGCCCCAGGAGCTGATCAACGCCAAGCCGGTGTCGGCGGCGATCAAGGAGTTCTTCGGCTCCAG
>SBFV01000012.1 GCA_006227775.1 Gammaproteobacteria bacterium
GATCTTTGGGGTCAAAATCACCAGCAATTCCCTCCTGGAAGCCCGCTTGTTGTTATCGCTGAAAAGGGCACCAACCACCGGGATATTGGACAGGCCTGGAACCCCACCCTTGGAATCCTCATCCTGGTTTTCAATCAATCCACCCAAGACGACGGCCTGGCCGGACCTGACTGCCACATTGCTGGTGATTTGGCGCACGATAAAGGTCGGTGAGTTGATGTCAGAGGAATCCGTCTTCGACTGGGTGCTGACCTGTTGGTCAACATCCATCTGGACCATGCCTCCGGGGGTGACCCGTGGCTTTACATCCAGCATGACCCCAGTATCTTTGTAGGAGATAGAGTTCAGGATATTGCTGTTGGTTTGGGTACTCTGTTGTTGTTGCGTCAGAATGGGTACCTGCTGTCCAACTTGGATATGGGCCACCTGATTATCCCTGACCATTACCGAGGGAGATGACAAGACATTCAACAGACCTTGGGCCGCATAAAGATTCAGATTAGCTCTCACCAGAGATTCCGAGGTGATAACCGTCCAGTTGAATCCAGGCACCTTGGGACTAATGGGGGTTATAGGTACGGTGGTCTCGTTTTCGCCGATCTTGATCGTCTGGAGTGATTTTGCCGTGGTCAGAGAGGCATTGGAAATATCGTCACCAATCTTGCCGGTCAGGTGCCACTGTACGCCGTATTGTAGATCCCCGCTCAAGGTAATCTCGACGAAGGTCGCCTCAATGAGAACCTGAAGTGGAACAATATCCAATTGCTTGAGGGCGTCGAGGATTTTCTTGTAATCTCGGGGGCTCGATTTGATCAACAGAGAGTTGTTGGTCACATCGGCGACGACACTTACCGGCGAGGTCATCTCTATCGTCCCAGTAACACCCTGCCCCGAGCCTTGGGTCGTGCCCAAGCCCGTCTGTCTGCCTCCAAACTTGCCCGCGCCGAGTTTGCCCGTACCCAGGGTGCCGCCAGGCAAATTGCCCGTCGCTCCCGTAACCTGAAAGGATGCTGGCGTGCTGGGGGAGGACTTGCCGCTGGCTGTGCCCAAACCCGGTGCTACCGAGCCCACCGCCTTTTTCATCCCCTGGTTGCCCCCTCCTGAAAAGAGACCGAGCAGGCTGCTCGCCATCAGTTCGGCGTCACCATGCTTGACCCGATAGACGAACAGGCGTTCATCCTCGTCACCCGCGGCGGCAGCGGCATCTAAGCGTTCGATCCAGACCCTAGCCTGGGCTAGGTATTTTTCCTGGGGAGACACGACGAGTACGCTCCTGGCGCTATCCACGGGTACAAAGCGAAAGATCCCTTTCATCGGGTTTCCGCCCTCATCAGCGAGCAATGCCTCCAGTTGCCCTACCAGGTCCTTGGGATTGGCATACTCCAGCGTGAAGAATCCTACCGAGAGGCCCGCCATCCAATCGACGTCAAATACCTGTATGGTGTCCAGCAGATTGCGTATTTCCGGCCCAGTACCGGCAAGAATCAGAAGGTTACGGGTATTGTCGGCTCGGATGATACTGCCCTCCGGCGCGAGAGGTTCGAGGATCTTGCTCATTTCCTCGGCACCAATGTAGCGGAGGGGTATCACCTGGACGTTATAGCCGGCGGGCAAGGCTTTGGACACCTGACCAAGCTGAGGTACAACCCGACCACGAATCGCGTTGGCGAGAGGGACCACTTCGTAGGTACCAGCGTTATCCACCAAGGCGGCATTGTTCATCCGCAGAAGAGTTTCCAGGGTCGGTATCAGGGCGCTTCGGGACAGTGGCCGCCCAGTTTCCAGAGACGCAGTGCCCGTGACACCGGGGTCAAGCACGTAATTCACCCCCAGGATATCGCCAAGGATAACCTTCACCACCTCACGGATATCGGTACCATCGAAATTCAGGGTGATGTCGCCGGGGGTCGTATCCACGCTGGGTCTTTCCACCCTGCTGACAAAGGTTCCCGTGCCAGGCATTACCTTATTCTTGATCGCTGGGGGTTTTTTTCCATCTTCACCTAACCTGATCCCTGAGGTCTCCACGGTTCCGGCGTCTTCCTTGGCCTCCCGACCCAGCAAGGGGGTGATAACATCCCCCTCGGTGGCATTAACCCTTACGGTTGGGTCCCAGAAGGAACGCTCGCAACCGGTCGTAATGACCAGCAATAGCGCCAAGGTTACCAATTTAATATGGAACCCAGTCCTGGGAGGAGATGGTTCCCTTAAGTTGCTTGCCATTGCTTTCGATCCGGTCGTTAAGGACTCCAGGAGTCCATTGAAGAGGAGCATGCCTTTCAGGGTGTATTTCGGGTTAGATTAGCCCCGGGGGCTGAAGGCGATCTCATCCTGGTTGTGGTTGAGGGTGGCCTTTGTCCCGCCTGCCTGTTGGTGGCAGGAGAACGATTGGCAGGAGGACGCGCTGGATTCCGCCGTTCTCCTCGCGGTGATGGGGTGGGAACTGGTGTCTCATGCTGGCTAAAATTCCGTAAGACCAACCTATCCGATCCGCCTTGTCCTTCCATCTCCACCTCATCATTCGAGATACGTTTTACCTTCCACCCCTCTAGTTCGTCTCCGAGCTGAACTTTCTGTGGCTTGGGGTGATTAGGTGTGATGATCCATGCGATGGCGCCGGCAGGGGTTATGATCACCGCGCTAAGATCGAGATTTTCCAGCGGTACTTCCGCCACTGGCACCTCCGGAACCGCTAAATCCCCCGGCGCTTCCTCCTCTGGCGGGCGCCTTCCAGTCAGAAACAAGGGCCGCTCGGTCACGGAGACATAGTCAT
Organism: Gammaproteobacteria bacterium; assembly: GCA_006227775.1. Lineage (GTDB taxonomy): Bacteria > Pseudomonadota > Gammaproteobacteria > Chromatiales > Chromatiaceae > M0108. Next base: position 2,774 of record SBFV01000012.1, read on the forward strand.
CCTTATCGAGCAGGGGTACCAGAAGCACTTGTGATTCAGGCTGCTTGACATCAGGAGCTTGTCCTGGCCCCTCCGCACGCGTGTCGAGGACGCCTCCCCGCGAAGGTGGCCAGTCTCGCCATTGCCAGACGATGACCGCGACCAAGGCCAGACAGATCAGCCCCAACACACCCTTCACCGGGAACCTCCCAAGGCATAGCCAAAAACATCGATCCGAATCGTCAATTCCTGCTGCACCTGAGGTTGGGGGTCATTGCGATTCCGCCTTCGGTCACGACGGGTGGTCGCACGCACCGAGAGTTGATCGACAAAGAGGAAAGGCCGCGCTTGTTCAATGTCGTAGAGGATATCCAGCAAGGCATTGGTGTCGCCTTGTATCTGAGCCCGCAACCGAACCCGGGAAGGCTGTTCATTCTGTTCGGCAGGCAAGAACTGGGAATTTACCAGTTTGGCCCCGGCTGTCTGGACCATCTCCTGGACTACGCTTTGTAGTTGGGCGCCCGCCAGCGCTTCCGTCGGGGCATCGAAATAGTAAGCCTTGATCTCTTCATTATTCCGCTCCCGCTCTAACTCGGCGCGTAACCGTGGAATGCTGGCCACGAGCCGCTGATAACGCTGGATCTGGTCCCCGCCCCCCTCGATCTCCGCGTCAAGATCCGCTATCCGCTGGTGCCAGGGGATACCGATGCCCAACAATATTGCCACGGGAAGGAGGAACAGGGTGAGCCAAGACAGGAGACACTTCACCCAACTCTTAGGGGCTTGGGTTCTGTAGGCAATGACGCTCATGACCCGCCCGCCACCTTGCCGACCGTGAAACCGATGTGAAAACGTTCGCCTTGATCATTGCGCCCCTGGGTCACGGGAGATCTGAAGGTAACGCCTGAGAAGTCCGGGGCATTTTCCAGCAGACCGATCAGGGCCGCGGATTGCGTGGATTCACCCCGGATTTGTACCTCAGTGCCCTGAAATTCCAGATTTTCGACCCATGTGCCATCTGGCAGTCGATCGGTGAGTTCTCGCAGCAAGTCAATCATGGCTATCTGATTCGACTTACGTTCCAGCACAGCGATACTCCCCTTATGGGCAGACTCGATGGCCTCACGCAGGCTGTTAACCTCCGCCGCTTGTCCTCTGAGCCTGCCCAGTTCCTTGTTCTGAGCAGCGACCAGCTGCGTCTTTTGCCAGATGGGCGTTATTAGCACCGCCGTGATCAAGACTAATGCCAGCAAGCTGAGAAAGGTGTTCAGGCCCAGCAGATGCCCACGCCGACGCGGACGCAAAGCATCGGGCAGGAGGTTGGCGGAAGGCCAGGCCCCAGGCCAGGTCAGACGGTCGACCGGAGCGCCCGCCGCCCGCATGCGCTCCAACCAGGGTTGCACCACTTCACGGCGACACAGAACCAGTTCCAGGCTAAGCCGGTCGCCTTTCCCCCCCTCGCCCACCAAGCGAAAGTCATAAAAGATCTGATCGGGATTGAATGGGGTAAGGCGATCCATCTCATACCCAAGTACCTGGCGTAGGTTACTACGCGCTTGGCTGGGGAGGGATAGTTGACGCGAAACGATCCAATCCGCGGGCAACTCGATCCGAGAGCGTGGTTCCCCTTCCCGATTGCCTTTTATCAGGGCTCCCAGAGCGGTGAAGTCTCGGCCCTCCAACTCGGTCAAGATCTTGCGTTCCTGCCCATCGTCTTGGCATAGCAACGCCCGATCTGCCTTGAGTACCAAGGTCAAGCATCTATCCCGCGGTGCTATCAGCCTGGCCAACCCATCGGGCAGGCAACTCGCAAGCAGGTAGCGCCAACGCAGCAGCCCTTCGGCCAGTGACAACCCTTGGCTCAGCGATTGTGGCCATGGGAAAGATAGGGAAAGGGAGGAAAAGAAGGGCATCAGCGGCAAACTTCAACTCAGTTTCGAGCCATGGCGCAATGGGAAAGACAAAATAATACCACCCTGACTGAGCAAACCTATCAATTGCGGATCAACCATCCTGGCGGTGATGCCCAACATCAGGAGCATGATTGACAACCCGATCTCTCTCCTGACATCTCATTGTCATTATCCTCCTGTAGCCACCTTGGGTGCATGAAACTACTCATCTTCCGTGATCAAGGCATAACGCCGCCAGAGTACAGTTACCGGCGACGGCGATCCCGCTTCAACCTTTGTCAACGCCTGCATAGCACGATAGGCTCCACCCGGTCCCTGCCAACGTACCGTGATACGATAGAGTGGTCCTCCCCTTCCTACGACGGGAGTCTGCTGACCCATAACCTCAGCCTCTTGAGCCAGTCTATCCTCCATTTCTTCCAGGCCGATCCCTTGCAGCGCAGCTTGTACCAAGGGGGGGGCGAAATCCGGCACCGGACTAGCCTGTCCAGAATAGACGGTCAAAGCAGGCGCCAGGGCACGAAAATATTCCTTTTTAAATCCGATTAGTTGGCGCAATT
>SBFV01000312.1 GCA_006227775.1 Gammaproteobacteria bacterium
GCCGGGAAATCTGACCATGGTGCTAGGTATTGCTTGACCATGCCGGCGCAATCAGTGGAGAATGCACCGCTTTCACCAGGCTTTCCGGCAACGGCAACGGGGCGGACGGAAGCGAGGGGCCCGCGCGTGGCAGCCGTATCTGGCATCACGGTCAACGGATATCGACGCTTGGACGAATCAGGTGACGACGTCATCGTGCGCGTGCGTGGCCTGACCTTCAGTCATGGCGGTCGGCGCATCTTCGACGGTATCGATCTGGATATTCCCCGCGGCAAGGTGACCGCCGTCATGGGCCCCAGCGGTACCGGCAAGACCACCCTGCTCAAACTCATCGGGGGCCAACTGCGCCCGGATTCGGGTCGCGTCGAGGTCGATGGCCAGGATGTCCACGCCCTCTCCAAGAGCGAACTCTTCCGCCTGCGTACCCGAATGGGCATGCTCTTCCAAAGCGGCGCCCTCCTGACCGATCTCAGCGTCTTCGACAACGTCGCCTACCCCCTCCGTGAGCATACCGCCCTGCCGGAATCCATGATCCGCAAATTGGTCCTGATCAAGCTCGAAGCCGTCGGTCTGCGGGGCGCGCGGGGCCTGATGCCGAGCGAACTCTCCGGGGGCATGGCGCGGCGCGTCGCCCTGGCGCGGGCCATCGCCCTGGATCCGATGATGATCATGTACGACGAGCCCTTCACCGGTCAGGACCCCATCTCCATGGGCGTGCTGGTCAACCTCATCCGTCGCCTCAACGACGCCAGCCGCCTCACCAGTATCGTCGTCAGCCACGACGTGGCCGACACCCTGGCCATCGCCGACTACCTCTACGTGATCGCCGGTGGGCGGGTCATGGCTCACGGCACCCCCGCCGAAATCCGCACCCAACCGTCGGACTGGCTGACCCAGTTCCTGGAGGGGCTGCCCGACGGGCCGGTCCATTTCCACTATCCGGCCAATCCCCTGGCGGGGGATCTGCTGGAAGCCACCTTGGAACCCGGAGGGGCTTGAGTCGATGCCGATCAGACCGAGGGTGCCCCGCCCGATCGCCAGCGCTTCCCGTGCTTCCTGGGCATGGCCTTCCGGCGGGCAAGCCACGCCTGGCCATGCTTGAGAGCCTCGCCCGCCTGGGCCATCTCGGCCTCGATGCCCTGGCCCGCATCGGCCGCGGCCACCTGTTGCTGCTCGCCATCCTCGGCGGCCTGGCGAGCCTGATGGCCCGACCGCGTCTGCTCCTGGCTCAGGTCTACAATGTCGGCGTCCTCTCGGTACTGATCATCGCGGTCTCGGGGCTCTTCGTCGGCATGGTCCTGAGCCTCCAGGGCCACTATGTCCTCTCCCAGTTCGGCGCCGCCGAAAGCCTGGGGGTCATGGTCGCCGCCTCCCTGGTGCGCGAACTCGGCCCCGTGGTCACCGCTCTGCTGGTGGCGGGGCGCGCCGGTTCGGCCCTGACCGCCGAGATCGGGCTCATGAAGGCCACCGAGCAGCTTTCCGGCCTGGAGATGATGGCCGTCGATCCCATCAAGCGCATCCTCACCCCGCGCTTTTTCGGTGGTCTGGTGTCCATGCCCTTGCTCGCCGCCCTCTTCAGCGCCGTGGGAGTCATGGGCGGCTACTTCGTCGGCGTTGGCCTGCTGGGGGTCGACGAGGGCGCCTTCTGGAGCCAGATGCAGAGCAAGATCGACTTCCGCGAGGACATCGTCAACGGCGTCATCAAGAGTCTGGTCTTCGGTTGGGTGGTGACCTGGATCGCCCTGTTCGAAGGGTATGACGCCACGCCCACCTCCGAGGGGGTGAGCCGCGCCACCACCCGCACCGTGGTGCACTCGGCCCTGGCGGTCCTCGGCCTGGACTTTGTATTGACCGCCCTGATGTTTGGAGATTAGGAGATGAATCGTTTGCGCACCCTGGAGATCCTGGTGGGGGCTTTCATGGCGGCCGGCTTCCTCGCCCTCTTCTTCCTGGCCATGAAGGTGAGCAACCTCAGCGCCGACGTTGGGGGGGAGGGCTATCGCCTCCAGGCCCGCTTCGAGAACGTCGGCAGCCTCAAGGTGCGGGCCCCGGTGACCATCGCCGGGGTGCGGGTCGGGCGGGTGGAGGCCATCGACTTCGACCAGAAGCGGTTCGAGGCCTTGGTGACCCTGCGCATCGATCCCCGCTATCGACAGATCCCGGAGGACACCATCGCCAGCATCTTCACCGCCGGCCTGCTGGGCGAGCAATACATCTCCCTGTCCCCCGGCGGCAGCGAGGTCAACCTCGCCGACGGGGGCATGCTGGATCATACCCAATCGGCCCTGGTCCTCGAACAGATGATCGGGCAGTTTCTCTTCAAGAAGGCGGAGGAAGGTTGAACATGAGGCATTGGTGGTTAGGGGGCTTTGCCCTCCTTCTCGGGCTGCTTCTCGGCGCCCCGGCGCGGGCGTCCCAGGATGAACAGGCGGCCAAGCTGGTGCGCGAGGTCAGTCAGGAAATGCTCACGACCCTGGAAAAGCGGCGGGCGGAGGTGGACCGCGACCCGAGTCTGATCTTCGGGCTCGTGGATCAGATCGTGGTACCCCATTTCGATTTCGAAAAGATCACCCAGCAGGCGGTCGGCAAGCACTGGCGCGATGCCACGCCGGAACAGCGCCAGGGCCTGACCAACGGCTTCCGCGAGGTCCTGATCCGTACCTACGCCAAGGCCCTGCTCAACTACTCGGGTCAGGACATCCGCTACCTGCCGGTGAAACCCGGCCAGCGGGAGAATACGGTCACCGTGCCCACGGAGGTGCGGGAGCGCGGCGGTCCGCCGGTGCCCATCGATTACCGGATGTACGACAAAAATGGCAAATGGCTGGTCTACGACCTGGTCGTGGACAATGTCAGCCTCATCGCCAACTATCGGGACAGCTTCAATACCGAGATCCGCCGCGACGGTATCGATGCCCTCATTCGTCACCTGGGCCAGATGAACAAGAAGGGCGAGGTGTGAGCGAGGCCAGGCTCCAGCCCCTGGGTCCCACGGGTGAGGCGCCAGGGAACCCCCGCGGGGGGGGCGAGCGTTTCGCCCTGGTGGGCGTCCTCGATTTCACGACCGTGTGCACCTTGTTGCGGGATGGGGAGCGGATGCTGGCCGGGGAGGGGCCCCTGGATATCGACCTGGCGGGTGTCCGCGAGGCCAACAGCGCTGGCCTGGCTTTGTTGCTGGAGTGGATCGACCTGGCCAAGCGGCGCGGTCGACCCCTGCGCCTATTTAATCTCCCCGAGTCCCTGGACCATCTCGCGGAACTGGCCAATCTCGGCCCCCTCCTGCCGTTGGCGGATGCCTGATGCCTGGCAGATGCCTTGCTGGCGCTGAAAGATCCCAGCCGGATGTCATGGCGGCGGGGACCCGTGGCCCCCGATGGCCGTGACTCCTGCCCCGGCCCCTTCACGACCACCCCTTCAGTCATAGCGATTTGTAATGGATAAACTCCTCATCCAGGGCGGCGAGCGTCTCACCGGCGAGGTGCGTATCGCCGGCGCCAAGAATGCCGCCTTGCCCATCCTGGCCGGTACCCTGCTGGCCGAAGGGCAGGTGCACCTCACCAACGTCCCCCATCTGCGCGACATCACCACCACCCTGGAGTTGCTGGGCCGCATGGGCATGGACTTCACCCTGGGCGAGCGCATGACCATTGATGCCGATGCCAGCCGGGTGCGGAACTTCTACGCCCCCTACGAGCTGGTGCGCACCATGCGCGCCTCCATCCTGGTGCTGGGGCCCTTGTTGACCCGCTTCGGCCAGGCCGAGGTTTCCCTGCCCGGGGGCTGCGCCATCGGCGCCCGGCCGGTCAACCTGCACATCGACGGCCTCCGCGCCATGGGCGCCGAGATCAGCGTCGGTCAGGGCTACATTCACGCCCAGGCCAAGCGCCTCCATGGCGCCCGTCTGGTCCTGGACCTGGTCACCGTCACCGGGACCGAGAACCTCATGATGGCGGCGACCCTGGCGGAGGGCGAGACCCTGATCGAAAACGCCGCCCGGGAGCCGGAGGTGATCGACCTGGCCGACTTCCTGAACGGCATGGGGGCGCGCATCGAGGGCGCCGGTACCGACCGCATCCGCATCCAGGGCGTGGAGCGTCTGGTGGGGGCCAGCCACCGCATCCTGCCGGACCGGATCGAGGCCGGAACCTTCCTGGTGGCGGCGGCCATGACCGGTGGCCGGGTCGTGCTGCGGGACATGCGCCCGGACCTGCTGGACGCCGTTCTGGGCAAACTGCGCGAGGCGGGAGCCGAGGTCGACACCGGGCCGGACTGGGTCAGCCTCGACATGCGGGGCCGACGGCCGCGGGCCGTCAATGTCCACACGGCCCCCCATCCGGCCTTTCCCACGGACATGCAGGCCCAGTTCTGCGCCCTCAACAGCATCGCCGAGGGCGTCGGGGCCATCACCGAAAACGTCTTCGAGAACCGCTTCATGCATGTCCCCGAGCTGCAACGCATGGGGGCGGATATCGCCCTGGAAGGCAATATCGCCATCTGCCGCGGGGTCCCGCGCCTGACCGGGGCGCCGGTCATGGCCACGGACCTGCGCGCCTCCGCGGGCCTGGTGCTGGCTGGGCTGGTGGCTGAGGGGGAGACCCTCATCGATCGCATCTATCACCTCGACCGGGGCTACGACAACATCGAAGAGAAGCTGTCGGGCCTGGGCGCCATCATCCGCCGCGTCCACTGATCCCGGAGCCTGGCCATGGCCTTCGCCGACCCCCTCACCATCGCCCTCTCCAAGGGGCGGATCTTCCAGGAGACCCTGCCCTTGCTGGCCCATGCCGGCATCAGGGCACTGGAAGATCCGGAGACGAGCCGCAAGCTGATCCTGGCCACCAACCAGCCGAACATCAAACTGATCATCGTCCGCGCCAGCGACGTGCCCACCTATGTCCAGTACGGCGCCGCCGATCTGGGGGTGGCCGGCAAGGACGTGTTGCTGGAACATGGCGGCGAGGGCCTTTACGAGCCCCTGGACCTGGGTATCGCCCGCTGCCGCCTGATGGTGGCCGGGATTCCACCGCGGGTTCCTGTGGACGCTGCCGGCGCTTCAGGGGCGCCCGTGTGTCCGGGAGCCGCTGACATCGCCAATGCTGCTGGGTCTCATGTGATTCCGGGGGCTATGGGTATCTCCGGCCATTCCAGCGCGGCGGGTGCCGGAAAGGGGGCGGCACTGAATCCCGGTCAGGCACCAGCCGCTCTTCCTCCCTCC
>SBFV01000075.1 GCA_006227775.1 Gammaproteobacteria bacterium
TTATTGGGTAAGCGTTGACACGACCCGGTCACCATTCCCCCCCGGTGACCCGGGTCCCCGGCTCCCCACCGGGGACGCGCTTACCCCGCCGCTCCCCCCCTGAACGGCGGGGTTTTTTATTGCAGCCCCAACATTTGCGCCCAACGCGGACCCGACCGCCGCCTTCCCCGCCCTACCAGCTAAACAACACCCATTGGGGTATCGAGATGTCGGAAACCCGGTCCCGTTGCACATCCAGGGTACCGTCACCGTCCGAGTCAAGCAGAAAGTAGGGCGGACCGATCTGAGGCTGGATCCGCACCATGTAAAGCTGACCATTGATGCGGTATTCGTAGACGGTGCCCCGATCCGTCTCCAGGATGGTGACGTCCGGCTGCACCGTCTCCCCGGTATAGCCAGCGGGGGGCAGGGCGGGCGTCTCCAGCGCGGTTCCAGGTCGAGTATCGGGTTGGGCCCAGGCGACCAGCGAAGCGGCGCCAAGAAGGGTTGCGGTCAGGATCCTTTTCATCGGTGTCGAGATAGTCATGGAGGTTCCGTAAGTCTCCCTATGTTAGTACGGCGGGGTCGGGAAAGTCTTTCCTTTCCTTAGCCAACGGCGCCATCCCTCGGGCATAATGCCGCCCTTTCCCTGCCCCGGCTCCCCTCCCAGGCCTGCCGGGGGCCTCCCCCCGGACAACATCGCCCGCGATTGATCTCACCCCCGTGACGGACCTCAACCACCGCCAACTCGAAGCCGTGCGTTACCTGGGCGGCCCCCTTCTGGTCCTGGCCGGCGCCGGCTCCGGCAAGACCCGGGTCATCGCCCGCAAGATCGCCCACCTGGTGGGGGAATGCGGCCTCGCACCGCGCCATATCGCCGCCGTCACCTTCACCAACAAGGCGGCGCGGGAGATGAAGGATCGGGTCAGCCGCCTGCTGCAGGGCCGCGACGCCCGCGGCCTGCGCATCTCCACTTTCCACACCCTGGGCCTGGACCTGCTGCGCCGCGACCATGACCGCGCCGGGCTGCGGGCGGGCTTCTCCCTCTTCGACCCCCAGGACGCCGAGGCCGTCATCAAGGAGCACCTGCGCTCGGTGCGCCAGGCCGACGCCCTCACCCCCGCCACCGTCCAGCACCGCATCTCCGCCTGGAAGAACGCTCTCATTGAACCACCCCAGGCCCTGAGCCAGGCCGAGGACGCCTTCGAGGCCGACCTCGCCGGCCTCTACGCCGACTATCAGCGCAGCCTCCACGCCTACAACGCCGTCGATTTCGACGACCTCATCCGCCTGCCGGCGCGCCTCCTGGCCGAGCAGCCGGACCTGCTTGAAGCCTGGCAAGGGCGCATCCGCTACCTGCTGGTGGACGAATACCAGGACACCAACGGCGCCCAGTACGAACTGGTCCGGCGCCTGGTCGGCCCCCGCGGCGCCCTCACCGTGGTCGGCGACGACGACCAGTCCATCTACGCCTGGCGCGGCGCCCGTCCGGAAAACCTGGCCCGGCTCCGGGAGGACTTCCCCACCCTCAAGGTGGTCATGCTGGAGCAGAACTACCGCTCCAGCGGCCGCATCCTCGGCCTGGCCAACGCCCTCATCGCCAAGAATCCGCACCTGTTCGAGAAGCGCCTCTGGTGCGCCCACGGCGAGGGCGAGCGCCCCCGGGTCATCACCTGCCGGGACGAGGCCCAGGAGGCCGAGCGCGTTGTCTCCGAGATCCTCCACCGCCGCTTCGCCGACCAGGCCAACTACGGCGACTTTGCCATCCTCTACCGCGGCAACCACCAGGCGCGGCTGTTCGAACAGGCCCTGCGCGCCCACGATATCCCCTATTTCCTCAGCGGCGGCACCTCCTTCTTCGCCCGCGCCGAGGTCAAGGACCTCATGGCCTATCTGCGCCTGCTCGCCAATCCGGAGGACGACGCCGCCTTTCTGCGCATCGTCAACACCCCGCGCCGCGAGGTCGGCCCCGGCACTTTGGAAAAGCTGGCCGCTTACGCCCGCGACCGCGGCGTGCCCCTGCTCAGGGCCTGCGGTGAGCTGGGCCTGGGCCAGCACCTGGAGAGGCGGCCGCGAGAACGGCTGGCGCAGTTCGCCACCTGGCTGGACCAGCACGCCCGGGATGCCGACCACGACCCCGTTGCCGCCACCCGCGCCCTGGTGGAGGGCATGAACTACGCCGCCTGGCTGCGGGAAAACGCCTCCAGCCCCCAGGTGGCCGAGCGGCGGCTGGAGAACATCCATAGTCTCATCGACTGGCTCGAAGCCCTGGGCAAGGGCGACCACCAGGGCAAGAACCTCCAGGACCGGGTCAGCCACCTGTCCCTGATGGATGTCCTGGAGCGTCAGGAGGAAGATGCGGGCGGCGACCGCGTCGCCCTCATGACCCTCCACGCCGCCAAGGGCTTGGAATTTCCCCACGTCTTCCTGGTTGGCATGGAGGAGGAACTCCTGCCTCACCGCACCAGCATCGAGGACGACAGCATCGAGGAGGAGCGGCGCCTGGCCTATGTCGGCATCACCCGGGCCCGCGAACGCATCACCTTCACCCTCGCCCAGCGCCGCAAGCGCTTCGGTGAACTGGTTCAGACCCAACCCAGCCGCTTCCTGGAGGAAGTGCCTGAGGCTGACCTGGACTGGGACCTCCGGCGACAGGCCAACGCGGAGGAAAAGCGCGCCCGCGGCAGCGCCCACCTGGCCGGCCTGAAGGGATTGCTGGCAACCGGCTGAACGGCCCCTGACTACAAATCCCCCGCGACACAAATCCCTCGCGACGGGATGACAGCAGCAGCGCGCCGGTTATATACTTCGCCGCCTTAGGCTGAGTGGCAGAGTGGTCATGCAGCGGCCTGCAAAGCCGTGTACCTCGGTTCGATTCCGGGCTCAGCCTCCACCTTCTTCCCGCCCTCAGCGCCCCGGTTCCTCCCCCCCTGCAACCCGCGGCGCCTTCCGACCCGGCTTCAACACCCCCCCTTCCACCCGCCCGGGTGGCGAAATCGGTAGACGCAAAGGACTTAAAATCCTTCGGAGTTATCCATGCGGGTTCGAGTCCCGCCCCGGGCACCATTGATTCACAAGGGAAAACGGCATTACAAAGGACTTTTTTCGCCCCAGCGAAAGTAGCGGGGAATCCCTGGGGAAACTTTGGGCGGGATGATGGGCGGGGTTTCCTGGGGCTCAGGGGACGTTGCCAGGAGTCAACCGCTCCCCGCTCACGGCGGTTGCCTGCCCTCGGCCAGGCTTCCCCTCCCTCGATGCCGCCCCTCCTGGCGGTGCCCCCTCCTCAGATCGGACAGGATGCCCGCCCGCCAGGAAAGGACAGGCCGATGATGCCCCCCGCTCCCTCGCCCGGATCTCCCTCTGGGACCAACCGCCAGGACCAGCCGGGCGTCTCCGGTTCAGCCTGGCCCCCATCCGCCTATGGCCAGGCAACGGCAACCACGCTATTGATGGCAGCGGCGCGATGGTAAAGGTCAGCCATGGCTAGGCCCCTCCTCCGGGTCACACGCCAAGGCCAAGCCGATGGTTCAACGGGGTCCCGCCGCCCGTCCCGGTAGATCGCCGACGCCCGCCTGATCGCCCCCAGCGCCAAGGCCCAGGCGGCCTTGCTGATGCGCCGTGCGCGGACGGATCGCCCCCTCGCCGATCTGGCACGGGCGCTGGATACCTCCTGGCCGACGGCCAAGCGCCTGGAGGACCCGCGCCATTCCCCGACCCTCAAGCAACTAGAGCGGGCCGCCGCCGCCCTGGGCAAGCGGTTGGTCTTATCCTTCGAGTAAGGTCTCAGCACTTCCCCCCCAATCCCAGGGTCCGAACACGGGGCAAGAATCCTCGGTAGGTCGGGTCAGCGAAGCGTAACCCGAGGGTCCGGCCTCGAACGTCGGGTTACTGCGCACCGCAAGCCTTTGTTCTCGTTGCGAGCCTCGCGCCTGGCGCGCCTCACCCGACCTACCAATGCGCAGATCTGATCTGCCCGCCCCCCGGTTACTCAGACGCAGCGGACTCCTCGCCCCATGGGCTGATCACCGGCACCGTCAACCCCTGGAAATGGCGGAGGTTGCGCGTGGCGATGGAGGCACGGCGGGCCAGCGCGATGCCGGCGATCTGGGTGTCGCGGATGTCCACGACGACTCCCTCCCTATGCCTCGACGCGGCGAGACTTGCGGCCTGAGCTGCGGCGGGGGCATCGAAGCTCAGGATGCGGCCGCCGAGGTCGTCTGTGAGGAGCCCCTCGAACGCCTTTTCGAGCGCTTGCCGGCGGCGCCCGCCCGGCAAGAGTGCGAGGCCAAAGCGGATCTCGAACACCGTGACGCTCGTGATCCAGGTCGAGCTTGCCGCCTGTCCGTCCAGCCAGGCTACGACGCGCTGGTCCGGCGCGTCGCGCATCAGGGCGGACAGGACGTTGGTATCGAGGATGATCACAGCTCCAACTCGGCGGGCCGGGCCACTTGTCCGCGCAACTCGGGTAGGCCCTCGGTCAGGCCCTGGCCGGCGAAACGTGCCGCGATGCGCGAACCCAACCGGGGTGCAGGCGCACCCTCGTCGGCCATCGCTTGGCGCAGAATGTCGCGGATCTCTTCCTCCATGCTGTGCCCGTGTTGGCGGGCACGTTGCTGTAACCGCTCTTTCACATCGTCATCGAGATTGCGGACCAGGACCTGGGCCAAGGGCGGTCTCCTCAGGGTTGGAAGTGCTAGCATGATAGCTAGCGCGATGTGGCTCGGCAAGGCACAGCCAAGGATGCCCGCCCCAACTGGGGCCGGGCAACCCGGCCTCGAACGTCGGGTTTCTGGGTCCAGTGATAGGTGACGACCCCGGTGAGTCCACCGGTGGCCGAGGAGGGGGCCATGGTGTAGTAGAACTTCCAGTTCTTGTAGCGGACCGCCGAGGGGTGGGCCCCGGTGTAATAGAAGAAGGTGTCGCGCGCCGAGTCGCCCTTGCCCTCGAGATAGGCGCGTTGATTGACGCCGTCCAGGGTGGTCTTGACGATCCCGGGGTACTGACCGGCCTCGATTTCCTTCTTCAGCTCATCGCCCTTGGGGCCGCCGGCGATATCGACCAGGGTAGGCAGCCAATCGAGGGCGGAGAAGATCTGGTCGTTGACCGTGCCTGGCTGGATGTGGCCCGGCCAGCGCACGACCAGCGGGGCGCGCATGCCACCCTCCCAGGTGGTGAGCTTGCCGCCGCGGTAGGGGGTGACGCCGCCGTCCGGATAGGTGATGGCCTCGGCGCCGTTGTCCGTGGTGAAGACGACGATGGTGTTGTCGAGCTGGCCCATGTCCTCCAGACACCCCGGCGCGCATCCTTACATTCACCGCCGCGGCCCGCGCCGAGGCGCTGCCGCCGGGGACGCGGGCGGGGCGCACCGGGCTTTTCACCGCCGGGGTGGTGGCTGAGACGGTCAAGGGTCCGATCGTGCTGTTTAAGACCGGACCCGGCCATGCCGGGGAGCACTTGGCCGCGATCCTCGATCAGCGCACCGCGACGGACCCCCCGATCCAGATGTCCGATGCCCTGGCGCGCCATACCCCGGGCGCGCATACGACCCAGGCCGCCGCCTGCCTCCCGCACGGGCGCTGAAGAAGGCGATCCTCCACCGCGAGAACGCTTGGTCACCGCGGCCGGATGGGCGAATGCCGCGATGCTGATCACCGCCACGATGTCGCGGTTGCGCGAGGCCTCGAGCAGGGCCACACCGGCGCCGACCGAGTGACCGAGCACGGCGATGCCCTCGGCGCGCCACGGGTGGTGTCGCTTGAGCCATGCGATCGCCTGGCGCAGATCCTCGGCGAAGCGTGGCAACGAGGAGAAGGTATCGGAATCGCTCCCGCCGTGGTTGCGCGCATCGACGCGCAGCACGTTGAGACCGGCTCTGCGCAGGGGCGCGGCGATGGGCAGCATCTGCTCGGTGTTGCTACCCCACCCGTGCAGCACGACGACGGTTCGGGCGGCGTCCGGGGCCGGCAGCAGCCAGCCGAACAGGGAACGGCGCCGCCTACCGCGCTCCCCCGTCGTATAGCCGCCCGACCCACTCCCGAAACCACGCCGGCCGGGTGAGCAGGACGTAGGCGATCAGCAGTGCCGCGAGGGGCACCGCAAAGGCCGCGGCGTCGACGACGACGATGAGCAGCGCCCAGGTGAGACGCTCTCGGAGTTGCATGGGCATGGGCACCTCACAACCTGAAGGGATAGGAAAGCCAACCGCAACAGGGACAGGAAACGGCGATGACTTCGCGCTGCGATTTTAACCTTCACATAGTCGTGCTTGCAGACCCAGGGCCAGGGTGAACAGGGAGGAAGAAGTTGGTTGCATGGCAAACCCTCACGCTATCGTCCGGTGGATTGGTGGACGAGTCCTTTCTTCGGACCGGCCTTCAGCCTTCAGTTCGTCGGGGATGTTCTCTGGCCTGTGTCGAAGCCATTTAGCGGCGGTTGGCGCTCCAACATGGATGGTATCTAGCCGTGTCTTAGCGCTAGGGCCAGCGTTGGCCTTCACCGGGAAAGGGCCTTGGCGGTGGCGCTATTTCTGAGTTGCGCACAGGGTTTGACCCTGGCGTGACAGAAAATCAAGACCGGCTGACAATTACTCGGTGAAATACTTAACCGATTGATCTTGCTGAGATCTTCTTTTGCTGGCCAACCACTGATCAGAACCGCACCATCCTTGGCGTGGCGCCACCTGGCGGCCGGTTACCAAGGGTTATCGACATAGTTATCCACAGATGCTGGGGAAAAGTGCGCGGCAAGGACTTAAGCCATGGACTTGCCAGGCGCTACCGTGATTCGTCACCCGTGAAGGCGACCTTCCCGGGGGTCTTCTCCACCCTCGGGCGGATCACCCGTTTTCACCGAGACCGGCGCGCGCAAGCGCCGACTAAGAAGCTCAGGCCCCCGATGTAACGGATCAGCCCTGGCCCCGGTGATGAATGGCCTGGACCCCGCGCTACTCCGCCGTCATGCGCACCACCCCCGTGACGATGCCCAGGATCTCGATCTCGTCATGGCGTAAATAGAGGGGCTCCATCTCGGGGTTGGCGGGTTGCAGGCGAATGCCATCCGCCTCGACATAGAAACGCTTAAGAGTCACCTTTTCGCCGTTGATCAGCGCCACTACCGTGTCGCCATTGGTCGCGGTCTGACGTTGCTCGATGATGATGATGTCCCCGTCCTGGATCTGATCGTCAATCATGGAATGGCCCCGGACCCGCAGGGCATAGCTGGCCTTGCGGGTCATGTGGCTTGGCACCCGAATGGTCTCATGCTCCTCCGGGGTCTCCACGGGCCGCCCGGCACTGACGTAGCCAAGGAGCGGGATCTCCATGCCGTTCTCCTCTTCCAGGTCCAGGGGCTCCAGGCGGGGGTCCCAGGATAGGTGGGTCCGTTTGGGGATCATGTAAAGGAGTTGGGCCATGTCAGGCTCCTGGGTGGCAAGGGGGGAGGTAAGTCTAACGCAAAGGGGAGCGCGGCCAGGATGCCTTCACCTCCGGCTCGATCGCCAGCCCCATGCAGTTGGCGTAGTAGGTCACCGTCGCCGGCCAATCGCTGAAGATGGCGAGGATGCCGACCTCCTGGGCGAGGACATCCAGCACCCGCAGTACATCCCCCTCCCGGCGGATCGCGGCGTTCAGGGTCTGATAGTAGAAGCCCTTATCGGTGACGTAATCGGCGCCGATGTTGGTACCCTTATCAACACCGTTGTTCGTGCCTTTATCGGGCGCGGCGAGGCTGCCGGAGCGCTCCAGGCTCCAAGGGATGATCGCCAGGCCCGCCGCCCGGGCATCGCGGGCATAGGGGGAGGGGCGGATGGCCCCGCTGGCGTCTCCTTCGAGCAGGGCGAAGAGGGGTGGAGCGACGATGCGAATGCCTTCGGCCCGGTACCCCCGCAGTTCGGCCGGGGAGGGGAGGTCGGCGACCCGCTCGGCGGCCTCCAGGTAGACCGCCTGGCGACCAAAGTCCGGCTCCTCGGCCAGCCAGTAGCGGATATCCTCCCGCAGGAAGGACTGGGGCCAGACTCGGCGCGGGTCGACGCCGGCCGCCTTGTAGTCATCGATCAGCCGTTGGGCGAGGGCGGTGCGGCTGAGGCCGCCGAAGGGCAGGGGGACGAGAGATTCCTTGAGTTCCGGGATCATCATCACCCCCAACGCCTGGAAGAGAGCAATGCTCTCGCGATGGGTCAGCAGGGTCCCGTACTCCGCCCCCACCGCCAGACCCGACCAGACGATATCCGGGGGTTGCTGATACTCCTCGACCGTCCGGGCGCGAGGGTTGAAGCCATCCCGCCGCCCACGGAGCCGCCGAAACTCCGCCAGGGTCAAGTCGCTGGTCCAGCACTCGGCGCTGGCGGGGGTCAGGAGCTGGCCATCCGCGGCGAAGGTGGCGGGGGTGAAGGGCCGCCGGCACTTGGCCGCCAGGTCGGGGATGGACAGGATGTCGGTGCTGGTGTGCAGGTCATTCTGGGCATGGCGGCAGACCAGTTCCAAGTCCTTGGTGAAGGTGACGTCGCACTCGATGAAACCCGCCCCCTGGCGCGCCGCGGCCAGGTAGGATTCCCGGGTATGCTCCGGATAGGCCAGGCAGGCGCCACGGTGGCCGATCGCAAAGGCCGTGCGCTGGAAAGGGCCTTGGGCGCAGCTCAACAGCCGGCGCTTGAGCGGCCCCTCATCCAGGTCCTGGACCAGGCTGAGGGGACGCGGCCCCGGATCGATGGCGGGGAGGGTAGCGTGAGCAGTGGCGGAAGGCACGGGGGGACTGAAAGGCGTTGACTGCTTGCTCAAAGGCGCTGGCGGGTTTATGGGGTCCCCGGTCTCAGCGAGTGCCGCGTCGGTGGGCGTCGCGGCGGACACCTCGGCGGCTGTCGTGTTGGCCGTCTCGGTGGTTGGGTTGGCCATAGCCATCGTGCCCAGAAGCGTCCCCGCCAGCAACAGGGCACCCACCCCCGCCAGCGGCACCCCAAGCACCGGATAATGGCAGACAGGGCAAATTCGATGCCGGCTTGCCCGGCCTGACCGAAAACCGCAATGCTTCAGGTGTACCATCTTGCGCCCCCATGTTATGAATCCCCCCATGCTATAGACCATAGACCATCTTCCAGACGATGGTTACACCGCATGACATCCCCACAAACGTTTCTGCGGGGCCTCCCCACGCCACGGATAATGCTAGAAACGGCGGATGGCTTTCACGACATGCCTGCGTGTACTGATCAGAATCTGGCCAATACCGCAGCCGGTCAAGCCTGATGGGCCTTTTAGCCAATTCATCCACCTTTATCGACAACCTTATCCACAGCAATTGGGGAAAACCGGCAGGCAAAGGGTCCAATGCGCATGGCAAAGGCGACGCTGAGATTCTATGCGGAGTTGAACGACTTCCTGCCGCCCGGGAGACGGCAGCGGGACCTGACGCAGCCCTTCGCTGCACCGGCACCCGTGCGCCATCTCATCGAACTCGCCGGGGTCCCTCACACCGAGGTCGAGGTCATCCTGCTGGACGGGGAATCGGTGGACCTGGAGACCCTGGTCGGCGACGGTCAACGGCTGGCCGTCTATCCCGTCTTCGAGTCCTTCGACGCCCGCCCCCTGCTGCGCCTGCGTCCCGCCCCCCTGCGGACGCCGCGCTTTCTGGCCGACGCCCATCTCGGCGCCCTGGCGCGACGGCTGCGGCTGCTCGGCTTCGACACCCGCTGGCTCAATGACCTGGGGGACGCGGGTCTGGTGACGCTGGCCCGGCGGGAGGGGCGCATCCTCCTGACCCGTGACCGCCGCCTGCTCATGCGGCGGGAACTGACGCACGGGTGCTTTATCCGCCCGGTCGCCCCCCAGAAACAGCTCGCCTGCCTGCTGGAGCGCCTGCAACTTTGCCCCGAAATCGCCCCCTTCACTCGGTGTACCCTATGCAATGGCCTCCTGGAGGAGCGACGACCGGCCCAGGTCCAGTCCCTGGTGCCCCCCCGTGTCCGCGCCAGCCAGGAGGCATTCTGGCAGTGCCAGGATTGCAAGCGGCTCTACTGGCGGGGCAGTCACTGGCAGGCCATGTGCCGGCGCATCCAGGCGCTATGTCCCGACTGGGCGCCAGGCAGCCGGGATCCGGGTTCCTGACTCGCTGCATCGAGGCCCACGTCATGCGTCTTTGGCACTTCAAGCGACTCCCGACCGGGCGTTTCGTGCCGGGCCATCCAAGTCCCCGTCTTCTCGTGCCGGGCCTGCTCCTGCTCGCTTTGCTCCTGACTGTTCTGCTCCTCTCCGGCCTGCTCTCTCCGACCCAGGCTGGGTCCTTGACGGAACATCGCTTCCAGGCCCGGGCCTATGCGGGCTCCCAGGACCGCGACTACCAGGTCTACGTCCCGGATGGCCTCACCGGCCCCGCGCCCCTCGTCATGGTTCTGCATGGGTGCGGCCAGACCAGCGCGGACGTGCTGCGCGATTGGGGCATGCGAGCGGCGGCGGACCGCTACCGCTTCATCCTGGTCACCCCCTCCATCACCCGCTGGGATGGCCTGCGCGGGCCAAACTGCTGGGGCTTCTGGCTACCCCAGCACCGTCAGCGGGGGCGGGGGGAACCCGAGGACCTCTACCAGATCGCCCGGGAGGTCGAGCAGCGCTACCCGATCGACCCCCAACGCCGCTACCTGACCGGGCTCTCCTCCGGCGGGGCCATGACCGCCATCCTGGCCGTGACCCACAACGACTACTGGGCTGCGGTGGCCACCGTGGCCGGTCTGCCCTACGGGGAGGATGCCACCGCCGTCTCCGTCTTCGGGGTCTGCCCGGGCTGGGCCCAATTCCACCCCCTGCCCTGGACGGTCGCCGCCATGCGCGCCCAACTGGGCCCCCATCCTTACCCGATTCCCGTGCTGGTGGTGCAGAACGAGCGGGACTGCACCGTCAAGCCACCCGCCGGGCTGCTGCTGCGTGACGCCCAGCTCGCCCTCTACGGTTCGGCCGGCCATCAGAGCGCGATAACGACCGCCGTCGGGGAGCCAACCCCCTGCCAGCCCGTGTACGCTCAGGACTACGGCTGCCGCCACGCCCGCCATAGCCGCGATGGCCAGCCCGCGAGCCCCACCCTGGTCGAAACGGTCTGGTACGAGGGCCCCCTGGCGACCGCCTACCGCGGGGACAAGGACCTGGGCCATTACTGGATCGGCGGCGAGCAGGGCAAGGAAGGCCCCTACGCCGTGCGGGAAGGCCCCAGCCATCCCGACCTCATTTGGGACTTTTTCCGCCGCCATCCGCGGGTAGGGGAAGGGGGCGGCCCGACATCGACCGCGACGGTGAGCGACCCGATCCGGGCTGACCCAGAATCGACCACACCATGACCGCAATCGCCACCCTATCCTGCCTGCCCGGCACTGATCTGCCCCGTCCGGATTACGCCGGCGGCGGCATCGTCAACCTCATGGCCTCGATCATCCGCGCCCGGGGCGGGGAGGCGGACTATCCGAGCCTCGACCTGTTGCCCCCCGCCGGTATCGCCGACTACACCAACCTCCTGCTGCTGGTGATCGACGGCCTGGGGGCCGACTGGCTGGCGACGCGTTCCCCGGAGGGCATCCTCCAGCGCCATTGCGTCGGCGCCCTCACCTCGGTCTTCCCCCCAACCACCGCCTCCGCCATCACCACCTTCCTTACCGGCGACGCCCCCCAGCAGCATGCCCTCACCGGCTGGTTCACCTATCTGCGGGAACTCGGCTGCGTCATGAGCATCCTGCCCGGCCACCCGCGCTACGGCGGGGTCGGTTACGGCCAGGCCGGCGTCGACCTGGGCGCCCTCCTCAACCACCGGCCCATCGCCAGCCGTATCGCCACCCGCACCCTGATCCTGAGCCCCGACCATATCGCCCACTCGGACTTCAACCGTGCCCACCTGGGGCCCGCGGAGTGCCGCCCCTTCCGTGGCCTGAACGATCTGTTCCGCCAGGCCGCCCGGGCCCTGCGGGAGGACCGGGCGCCCAAGTACCTCTATCTCTACTGGCCCGGCCTCGACACCCTGGGCCATGAAGCGGGCATGGCCAGCCCGGCCGCCGTCCGTCACCTGGCCGCCATCGAACAGGCCCTGACCGACTTTCTGGTCGCCATCGCCGGCACCGACACCCTGGTCCTGGTCACCGCCGATCATGGCCAGATCGACACCCGCCCCGCGGACAACATTCACCTGGCGGACCACCCGCGCCTTGCGTCCTGCCTGGCCCTGCCCCTGTGCGGCGAGCCCCGCGCCGCCTTCTGCTACCTCCGTCCCCACCGCGTCAACGACTTCGTCCACTACTGCGAGGACGTCCTGGGCGACCGGGTCAGTCTCCACCCCAGCGGGGACCTGGTGGACCGGGGCCTGTTCGGCCGCGGTGAACCCAACCCGGCCCTGGAAGCGCGGATCGGCGACTTCACCCTGCTGATGCGCGACTCCTGGGTGCTCCGCGACCGCCTGCCCAGCGAAAAGGCCTACACCCAGATCGGGGTCCATGGCGGCCTGAGCGCCACGGAGTTGCAAGTACCCCTGTGCGTCATCGCCCCGCCCATGAGACCCTCCGCAACCAACCAAGTGTCATGAGATGGCCCTGACACCCTGACGTTGGCAGATAATCCTGGGGTCTTCAACGCCCATAGCAAAATGCAGGTCAGACGTTTCCATTCGTCAGGGTGATTGCGCACCTTCTTCAGGACAATCGCGATCGAGATCAAGCATCCTGGCGCAATAGCCCCAACTATTACGCCATCATTCCCGCTCCTTAGGAGTCCCACCCATGATCAACCTACGCCTCCTCCACAGTCCCTGCCTTACCCCAAACTTATCGGCAGGTGCCCTGGGTGCCTTGGCCTTGCTCCTCGGCCTGTTCTGGGCTCCCGGCACCACCCTGGCCGAGGAACCGCCGGCTGGCTTGGCGGAAAAAAGCTGCGCCGCCACGCCACAACAAGGAGCCTGGCGACGCCCCGACCAGCAGGAGATCAAGCAGCGCCTCGACCCACTCCAGTACCGGGTCACCCAGGAGGAGGCGACCGAACCCCCCTTCCGCAATGCCTACTGGGACAACCACGAGGAGGGCATCTACGTGGACGTGGTCTCCGGCGAGCCCCTGTTCAGCTCCAAGGATAAATTCGATTCCGGCACCGGCTGGCCCAGCTTTCACTCCCCCCTGGAACCGGCGCTGATCGTGGAGAAAAAGGACCGCAAGTTCTTCATGGAGCGCACCGAGGTCCGCTCCCGCCATGGGGATTCCCATCTCGGGCATGTCTTCGACGATGGCCCCGGGCCGACGGGGCTGCGCTACTGCGTCAATTCCGCCGCCCTGCGCTTCATCCCCGTCGCCGACCTGGAGCGGGAGGGTTACGGCGATTACCTGGCCCTGTTCACCGCCGATCCGCCGGCCAGCACCGAGCAACCCCGCCGGGCCCTGGCGACCTTCGGCATGGGTTGCTTCTGGGGCGCGGAGGTGAAGTTCTGCAACCTCAAGGGGGTGACGAAGACCCGGGTCGGCTATGCCGGCGGCCACAGCGCCGAGCCGACCTATCGCCAGGTGAGCACCGGCCGCACCGGGCACGCGGAGGTGGTCCAGATCGAATACGACCCGGACCTGATCAGCTACGACCAGTTGCTGGAGGTCTTCTGGCAGGGACACGACCCCACCACCCTCAACCGCCAGGG
>SBFV01000136.1 GCA_006227775.1 Gammaproteobacteria bacterium
CCAACTGGAATCCTACCCGGATCGGGAAACCGGCAAGCGCATCGGGGGGATCGCCCGCCTCGCGGGCCTGGTGGCGGCGATTCGCGCCGAGGAGCCGCGGCGGCCGGTGCTGCTGCTCTTCGCGGGGGACCTGCTGCAGGGGACCACCACCTCGACCCTCTACCTGGGCCGGCCGGACATCAAACTGCTGGAAGAGATGGGGGTCGCCGCCGCCGCGGTGGGTAATCACGAGGTGGACTTCGGTCAGGACAATCTGCGCAAGCTCGCCGGCATGGTCAACTTCCCCCTGCTCGCCGCCAATCTCAGCGCCACGCCCGATCCCCTGCCGCTACCGTCCTTCGCCCTCTTCCACCCGGCGGGCGGACCCCGGGTGGCGGTGCTGGGGCTCACCACCGAGGAACTGATCACCGCCAGCCACCCGCGCAACGTCCAGGGTCTCAGCGTCAGCGATCCGCTGACCGTGGCGCAGGCACTGGTGCCGAAACTCGACGCCCAATCCGACCTGCTGATCGTCCTCTCCCACCTGGGGCTGGCCGGTGACCGGCACCTGGCCGAGGGCGTGGCCGGGGTGGACCTGATCGTCGGTGGGCACAATCACTTTCGCCTCGATCCGCCGGTGGAGGACAAGGGCGTCCTCATCCTCCAGGCCGGCGAGCGGGGGGCCTACCTGGGGCGGCTGGACCTGGAGGTGGAAGGCGATCGCCTGCTGTCCTGGAACTATCGGCTGCTGCCGGTGGATGACCAGACCCCGGTGGACGAAAAGATCGCCGCCAAGGTGGCGCGGCTCGCGGCCCAGGCCGATAAGGAACTGCTGACGGTCGTGGGCCGCGCCGGCACCGAGCTGAGCGCCCAGCGAGAGCTGATCCGCCGCGCCGAGGCCCCCTTCGGCAACCTGGTCGCGGACCTGGCGCGGGAGTACAGCGGGGCCCAGGTGACCCTGTTCAACGCCGGCGGCTTCCGCGCCACCATCCCCGCCGGGGAGGTGCGGCTGAAGGAGATCTACCAGGCCTTCCCCTTCCGCAACGAACTGGTGACCGGCGTGCTGACCGGCGCGGAGCTCCAGGCCGCCCTGGATCACAGCGCCGCCCTCGATCCCGCCGACAACCCGGGCGGCTTCCTTCAGGTCTCCGGGGTGCGGTTCGTCATCCGGGACGGCAAGGCGGTGGAGGTGACCCTGGACGGCCAGCCCCTGGACCCCGCCGCCGACTACCGGGTGGCGGTCCCGGACTTCCTCGCCGCCGGGGGCGACGGCTACGGCATGCTCACCGGCCTGCGCCATCCGGTCAATACCGGCCAACTCATCGCCGATCTGCTGGTCTCCGCCTTCCGCGCCCAGACCGAGGTGGATGCCAGGCTGGATGGGCGCATCAGCCGGCCTTGATGCCACCCCGTCAGGCCAGCCAGCCCGCCAGTTCCAGGGGCCAGCGCACCGCCGCTGCCGCCACCAGGGCCACGCCGATGGACAGGGCGATGGAATAGAGGGCGTCCCGGCGCCCCAGCAGTCTGAGCATCATGGCGAAGGTGGAGACGCAGGGCACGTAGAAGGTCAGGAAGACCAGGAAGGTGACGATCTGGGTGGTATCGAGGACCGTGGCCAGTTCCTGGGTACCCAGGGCCTGGAAGACCATGAGCAAGGACAACTCCTTGCGCAGGATGCCGAAGAGGATGGGCACCCCCAGGGCGACCGGCAGCCCCAGCCAGCCGGCGGTGATGGGGGTCAGGGCCCAGTCGATCCAGCCGTCGGCGCCATAGTGGTCCAGCAGGGCCAGGACCACGCTGCCCGCCACCAGCAGCGGCAGGACGATGGTGAGGATGTCACGGCTGCGCTCCCAGGTATTGGCCAGGACCTGGCGCCAGGTTGGGATGGCATAGGCGGGGATCTCCTGGATGATGCCCGGGGTGGTCTCGGGGTAGCGGCGTTTGAGCAGCTTGCCCACCAGGCTGACGACGATGGGGATGAGCATGAACAGGGCAAAAACCCCCAGCCCGCCGAGATACTTGCCCCCCACCGCCAGGAGGATGGCGGAGCGCGCCGAGCAGGGCAGAAAGGTGATCAGCAGCGAGGCCACGGTCCGGTCCCGGCCGCGGGTGACGGCGGCGGTGGCCGCCAGGGCCGGGACGTTGCAGCCCAGCCCCATGAGAAACGGCAGGGCGACCCCGCCGTGCAATCCCAACTGATGGAAGCCCCGGTCGACGACGAAGGCGACGCGGTGCATGATCCCGGACTCCTCCAGCACTACCAGCAGCAGGACCAGGGGGAGCATGTAGGGGATGACGATGCCCGTCAGGCCGATGAGGCCATCCAGGACGGCCCGGGCCAGGACCCCGGGGAGGCTGGTCGGCTGCCAGGGCTCCGCCCAGGCGATGAGGCGGGCGACGGTGAGGCTATCCAGAAAGGCGCTGACCTCGAAGACGAAGAACAGCACCAGGGCGAAGATCGCCAGGGTACCGGCGAAGCCCCAGCGGGGGTGGAGGAAGAGATCGTCCGCCCAGCGCTGCCAGCGCGGGGTCTCGTCCCGCAGCCCGGGGCGCAGCACCGCCTCGTAGAGCAGGGCGGCGCGGTGATGGCGATCGGCGTGGATTTCCTCCGCCAGGGGACGCGGCAGGGCCGCGTCGGCGGTGCGCCGCACCGCCCGCAAGCGGTCTTGCAGCGCGGGAAAATGAGCCTTGAGCTCCCCGCAGAAATAGGGGTCCTTTTCCGCCAGTTGCAGGCTGAGAAAGTGGGCGGGGACGGCGAAGGCCGCCGTCACCTCGGGGTCGGCGACCAGGGCGGCGACCGCCGCCAGGGGCTCGGCCAGATAGCCGCTGGGGGGCTGGGTGGTGGGACGCGCCGGGGCGCCGCGATGTTCCCGCGCCAACCGCGCCAGGGTGGTGAAGAGATCGGCCAACCCCAGCCCCATGTGCGCCACGGTCGGCATCACCGGCCAGCCCAGGCGCCGTTCCAGGGCACGCAGGTTGATGAAGCGCCGCCGGGCGCGGGCCTCGTCCAGGCGGTTAAGGGCGAAGACCATGGGGCGACCGAGTTGCAGCAGCTCCAGGGCCAGCTCCAGATCCCGCTCCAGGTTGGTGGCATCCAGCACCAGCAGCAACAGATCCGGGGCGGCGAAGTCGGTCTCGGGCAGATGGGCCTCGTGGCGGGCGATGGCGGGCCAACGATCGCCCCAGAGCAGATATTTCAGCGTCACCCGGGCGTCCGGGTCCCGCGGGTGCAGGCTATCGATGGCCGGCAGGGCGACCAGGGAGATCTGGTCCAGCCCCACCTCCACCAGGCAGTCCTCGTAGGCGGGGCCGACCCCGGCCAGGCGTTCGTGGCGGGTGGCGGTGCTGGCGGCGGCGCGGAAGATACTCTCCCGCCCGCTACCCTCCCGGCCGAGGATCGCTACCCGGGGACTCCGGGCGCCACGCAGGCCAGGGCCATGCAAGGGAAAGGTCGGTATCGTCATGGTCAGCGTGTGTTCAACCCCTTATGCCCCGTCAGCTAGGGGGCGGTGCCGACCGCAAGGGAAAGGTGCTGGACTGGCCGTCGCCCTTGTCGCTGTCGATATCGCCCATGCCACGCCTCCGGGTTGAAGAGGCTGGCCATTCTAGCCCAGCCACCGCGCCGCGCGCATTGGCCGTGGCCTGACCTGTGCGGAGATCGGCGACCTGGGAGGCGATCTTCACCGGAAACCCCTGGCAGTCCTGACCCTGGAACCGCGCCAAACGGCACCCATCGGGCTGGCACCGGCTGGCGCTGGCATCCAGACCTATACTGATATCCATCCCGCTTCGGTTTTCCCGGTCCGCGGCGGGCCTGAATCCCGAAGCATCTGGGGTGGCATGAATCATCCCCGGCCGCGACGAGCGGAGGGGGATGGCGGCGTTCAGCGAGACAGATCGACTTGGTTTGGAGGGTATGAGCGTGAGAGCCATGGTCATCGACCGGATCCTGTCCCTGGCGGACGGGGACCCGGCCCCTCTGCGGGCGGTGGACTTGCCCATCCCGGTGCCCGCTCCCGGCGAGATCCGCCTGCGGGTGACGGCCTGCGGGGTCTGCCATACCGAACTGGATGAGATCGAGGGCCGCACCGCGCCATCCCGCTTGCCGGTGGTCCCCGGTCACGAGGTGGTCGGGCGGGTGGATGCCCGGGGCCCGGGGGCGTCGCGCTTCGAACTGGGCGCCCGGGTCGGGGTCGGTTGGATCCACTCCTCCAGTGGCACCCCCGACGAAAACCTCAGCCCCCGTTTCCGTGCCACCGGACGCGATGTGCATGGCGGCTACGCCGAATACCTGACCGTTCCGGAGGCCTATGCCTACCCCATCCCCCCGGTCTTCGGCGACGCCGAAGCGGCGCCCCTGCTCTGCGCCGGCGGGGTCGGCTACCGCTCCCTGCGGTTGACCGGCATCGGCGACGGCCAAGCCCTGGGGCTGACCGGCTTCGGCGGTTCGGCCCACCTGGTCCTGCAACTCGCCCGCCACCTCTATCCCCGCACCGAGGTCTACGTCTTCGCCCGGGATGCCGCGGCCCGGGCCTTCGCCCGGGAGCTGGGGGCGGTCTGGGCCGGGGACACGGCGGAGCGCGCCCCCCGGCCGCTGGATGCCATCATCGACACTACGCCCGCCTGGCAGCCGGTGGTGGAGGCCCTGGCCAACCTCAGGCCAGGCGGCCGGCTGGTGATCAACGCCATCCGCAAGGAGGAGGGTGACAAGGCGGAGTTGCTGCGGCTGAACTACGCCACCCACCTCTGGCTGGAGAAGGAGATCAAGTCGGTGGCCAACGTCACCCACCGGGATCTCGCGGAATTCCTGCCCATCGCCGGGGCCATCCCCCTGCGCCCCGCGGTGGAGACCTACCCCCTGGCGGAAGCCAATCGGGCCCTCCTCGAGCTCAAACGCGGGCCGGTACGGGGCGCCAAGGTCCTGTTGATGGACGGACTGGCTACCCTCAGGGGCACGGCTGCGGAGACGGCGTAAGGGGATGGTGGCACGGCGCCTGTCGTTCACGCCGAGGGGGTGGTATGCCGGTTCCCACCGGGGCGTGGTCAGACGCTGGCGAAACCGCTGGCAGGGCCTATACTGAAAGATAAATTAGAATTCCAAGAACTTCTAACATAGCCCGGCTTCCTGGTCCGACCGCCCCCTCTTCAGACGATGGCGGGGGTTGCGCTTTGATCGGATTGAGCGGCGATGAAGCTGATCGGCCATCGGA
>SBFV01000130.1 GCA_006227775.1 Gammaproteobacteria bacterium
AACCTTTACCTGGAGTCCCGTACCCATGCCTTGCGCCCCTGTCCGCCTGATCGCCGCCGGCCTCGCTACCCTGGCCGCCCTCCCCCTCCCCGCCCTGGCCGCCGAGGTCAATATCTACTCCGCCCGGAGCGAAGAGCTGATCAAGCCCCTGCTGGATCGCTTCGCCCAGGAAACCGGGGTTAAGGTCAATCTGGTCACCGGCAAGGAGGACGCCCTCTTGCAGCGACTCCAGAGCGAAGGGGTGAATTCCCCCGCGGACCTGCTCATCACCACGGACGTGGGCCGCCTCCACCGGGCCAAGGAGGCGGGGGTGACCCAGGCGGTAATCTCCCCCCGCCTGGAAAGCGCCATCCCCTCGGCCTACCGGGACCCGACGGGCCACTGGTTCGGACTCACCCTCAGGGCCAGACCCATCCTGTACGTGGAAGGTAAGGTCAAACCGGAGGAACTGTCCACCTACGAGGACCTGGCCAACCCCAAGTGGAAGGGACGCATCTGCATCCGTTCTTCCGACAACGTCTACAACCAGTCCCTGGTCGCCTCCCTCATCGCCGCTGACGGCGCCGAGGCGACGGAGACCTGGGCCAAGGGCCTGGTCGCCAACCTGGCGCGTCCTCCCAAGGGCGGGGACCGGGACCAGATCCTGGCCGCCGCGGCCGGCCAGTGCGACCTCGCCATCGCCAACACCTATTATTTGGCCGGCATGCTGACCGCCCCCGAGGCGAACCAGCGAGAGGCCGCCGCCAAAATGAAGGTCTTCTGGCCCAACCAGGCGGGCCGTGGCGTCCATGTCAACGTCAGCGGCGCGGCCCTGACCCAGGGGGCGAAGAACAAGGCGGAGGCGGTCCAGCTTCTGGAATATCTGTCGGGAGACCAGGCCCAGACCTGGTACGCGGAGACCAACGGCGAATACCCGGTCCGTGCCGGTGTGCCGATCAGCGCGACCCTGGCCGCCTGGGGCGAGTTCACGGCCGATGGCATCAATCTGACGCGTCTCGGCGAGCTCAACGGCGAGGCGGTCCGGCTCATGGACCGGGCGGGCTGGAAATAGAGACATGATCAACGCTACCGTCACCGCTGGGTCCCCGCGCTCACGACCCGGCTACTGGGCCTGGGGGGTGATCGCCCTGGCCCTGACGCTCGCCCTGCCGGTGCTGGTGGTGCTGGGTTTCCTCTTTGCCCCCGCCGGGGAGGTCTGGGAGCACCTGGCGGCAACGGTGCTCCAGGACTATGTGGTCAATTCCCTCTGGCTCATGCTGGGGGTGGCCGTCGGCACCCTGATCGGCGGCGTGGGCACCGCCTGGCTGACCAGCATGTGCCGTTTTCCCGGCCGAGGCCTGTTCGAATGGGCCCTGTTACTGCCCATGGCCATGCCGGCCTATATCATCGCCTACACTTACACTGGCCTGCTGGATTTCGCCGGCCCCGTGCAGACGCTCCTGCGGGCCTGGTCCGGTTGGGGTTACGGTGACTACTGGTTCCCGGAGATCCGCTCCCTGCCGGGGGCGGTGGTCATGCTCTCCCTGGTGCTCTACCCCTACGTCTACCTCCTGGCCCGCGCCGCCTTCCTCGGTCAGTCCCTGTGCGTCCTGGACGTCAGCCGAACCCTGGGCAACGGGCCCTGGCGTACCTTCTTCACCGTCGCCCTGCCCCTGGCCAGGCCCGGCATCGTCGCCGGTCTCTCCCTGGCCCTGATGGAGACCCTGGCGGACTACGGCACCGTCCAGTACTTCGGCATCGCCACCTTCACCACCGGCATCTTTCGTACCTGGTTCGGTCTCGGCAACACCGTGGCGGCCGCCCAGCTCGCGGCCCTGCTGCTGGGCTTCATCTTCCTCCTCATCCTTCTGGAGCGCCTATCCCGGCGCCAGGCCCGCTATCACCAGACCAGCCAGCGTCATCAGGCCATCCGACGCTATCCCCTGCGGGGCTGGCGGGGGCTGGTGGCCTTCGTCTTCTGCCTCATCCCCCTCGCCCTCGGCTTCCTGTTGCCCGCCGGGCAACTGGCGGCCTGGGCGCTGGAAGTGGCCAGCACCAGTCTGGACGCCGCCTTCTGGCGCCTGGTCGGCCACAGCCTGGGCCTGGCGGCGGCGGCCGCGCTCCTCGCCCTGCTGCTGGCCCTGATCCTGGGCTACGGTCAACGCCTGCGTCCCACCCCAGGGGTGACGCTCGCGGTGCGGGTGGCGGGCCTGGGTTATGCCGTGCCGGGTACCGTCATCGCCGTTGGGGTCATCATCCCCTTCGGCTGGCTGGACAACCAGATTGACGCCTGGATGCGCGCCACCTTCGGCCTTTCCACCGGGCTGCTGCTGAGCGGTACCCTGGCCGCCCTGCTGTTCACTTACCTGGTGCGATTCCTGGCGGTATCCCTGCAGACGGTGGAAAGCGGTCTGGGGAAGATCCGGCCCTCCATGGACGAGTCGGCGCTGTCCCTGGGCCTGAGGCCTGGCACGGTGCTATGGCGGGTGCATCTGCCCATCCTGCGTGGCAGTCTCTTTACCGCCCTGCTGCTGGTCTTCGTGGACGTGCTCAAGGAACTGCCGGCGACTCTGATCCTGCGACCCTTTAATTTCAACACGTTGGCAGTACGGGTCTACGAATTGGCGGCGGACGAGCGCTTGGCGGACGCGGCGCCCGCCGCCCTGGCCATCGTCTTCGCCGGCCTGGCGCCGGTCATCCTGCTCAGCCGCTCCATCACAAGGTCCCGCCATGCCCAGCCCCACTGAATGCCTCCCCAGCCCCAGCCCCAGCCCCAGCCTTGGTCCTGGTCCTGGTCCTGGTCCTGGTCCTGGTCCTGGAAACGGCCCGCATCAAAGCCCAGGTCCCGTCCGTGGTCAACTGGTGATCAGTGGCGTCTCGATTGCCTATGACGGGGTCCCCATCGTCTCCGGGGTGGATTTCACCCTGGCGCGAGGCGCCATCGGCTGCTTGCTGGGGCCAAGCGGCTGCGGCAAGACCACCCTGCTGCGGGCGGTGGCCGGATTCGAGCCCCTGGCCAGCGGGGAGATCCACCTCCATGGTCGCCAGGTGGCCGGCCCTGGCCTGAACCTGCCGCCGGAGGAGCGGCGGGCCGGTATGGTTTTCCAGGATTTCGCCCTCTTCCCCCACCTGAGCGTGGCGCGTAATGTCGCCTTCGGTCTACGCTTCCTGGGCCGCCGCGAGCGTCGGGTACGGGTAGCGGAGCTGCTGGAACTGGTGGGGATGGCCGGCGCGGGGGACAAATATCCCCATCAGCTCTCAGGCGGCCAACAGCAACGCATCGCCCTCGCCCGTGCGATGGCGCCGCGCCCGGATATCTTGCTGCTGGACGAGCCCTTTTCCAGCATGGACGCCGAACTGCGGGAGCAACTCGCCCGGGAGGTCCGGGAGTTGCTGAAGCGGGAGGGGGTTACGGCGATCCTGGTTACCCACGACCAACTCGAGGCCTTTGCCATGGCGGACCGGATCGCCGTCATGTCCGGCGGACGCATCCATCAGGTGGGTAGTGGCTTCGACCTCTACCACGAACCCGCGGATCGCTTCGTCGCCGATTTCATCGGCCAAGGGATCATGCTCCCCGGTCGCGTGGTGGACGACCGCCGGATAGACACCGAACTGGGTCCGCTCACCGGCACAAGTCCCCACGGCCTGGCTCATGGCACCCCCGGTGAGGTCTTACTCCGGCCGGACGACATCCTCCATGACGACGCCAGCCCCCTGCGGGCGGAGGTGGTCAACCGCGCCTTCCGCGGCGCCGAGTATCTCTATAGCCTGCGCTTGGCCAGTGGGCAGGTCATCCTTTGCCTGGTCCAGAGTCACCACAACCACGCCATTGGGGAGCACATCGGCATCCGGGTAGCGGTGGATCACCTGGTGGCCTTCCCTCGGGAGACAGGGTCCCATACCCAGGAATAGGATCCTGAGTCCCTTGGGCCATCCCAGCCATCGCCAATAAAGCATCGGTTGTTGGGAAACCGCGTCTTGACTTGACGCCAGCCCGTGCTCAGGCCGTCATTCCCGTCGCGACCGGGTCAGCCGTACCCATGGCCTCCGCCTGCCGCCGGGCCTGAATCCGCTCCCAGACTTTCTCGTGGAAGAAATAGGCGATGGTATTGATCACGGGCTCCACCATGGCGATCGCGCTGCCAATGAGGATGCTGCCGCTCAAGACATAGGCTACGGTGAAGGCCACGGTGAAGTGGACGATAGCAAAGGTAAAGGTTTTGGTCATCTTGGCTGCCTCCCATGTGACGATGGGTACAGAATAGGTGGCGGCCGGTGACTTGCAAAATCGAATGTTTCTCTGTTATTGATCGAATTTGCCGATCATTCCCAGGATAGCTCAAGGCTCGGTACCCCCGGCCCCAGCCCTTGTCCAGCCTGGCGGTACCGTAAACCGCGTTACTGAGGTGATAGGAGCCGTCACGCCGCTCCCCTCCTGCCCCCCATCCGCCCTCAGGGGGCCTCAATACAATAGGGGCGGGGCGGGGTCTGCGCTGGGGCGGTGCTGGGTGGGGCTCAGGCTTCCAGGGCTTGGCGCAAGGCCTCGGCTACCTGACGCTGCTCGGCATCCTGGAGATAGGGATGCATGGGCAGGCTGAGAACGCCGCTCGCGGCGCCTGCCGCCACGGGCAGGGCGCCGGGGGGAGGAGCCATCCCGGCGAAGGCCGGTTGCAGGTTGAGGGGAATGGGGTAGTGGACGGCGGTAGGAATGCCTCGTTCACCAAGCCGGGCGGCGACCCGCTCCCGATCCGCCAGATGCACCGTGTACTGGGCGAAGACGCTGGTGTTGTGGGGCTCGATGAAGGGGGGGGTGACGCCGGCGACGGCCGCCAGCAGCTCCGTATAGCGGGCTCCCCGTCGGGCGCGGGCGGCAACCTCGTCCGGGAAGATGGCGAGCTTGGCCAGGAGCACCGCCGCCTGCATGGAATCGAGACGACCATTGAGGCCAAGGCGAATGTGGTGGTAGCGGCGATCCTGACCGTGATCCCGGATCTGGCGCATGGCCAGAGCCAGGTGGTCGTCGTCGGTGAAGCAGGCCCCGCCGTCGCCGTAGGCGCCGAGGGGCTTGGAGGGAAAGAAGCTGGTGCAGCCGATGGTGGTGAGCGCGCCGGAGTGCCGCCCCTTGTAGGTCGCCCCCAGGCTCTGGGCCGCGTCCTCGATCACCGGGAGGCCCGCGCGGGCGGCAATGGCGTTGATGGCGTCCAGATCCGCGCACTGGCCATAGAGGCTCACTGGCAGAATGGCCCGGGTGCGGGGGCTCAGGGCCGCCGCGATCCCCGCCGGGTCCAGGTTATAGGTGCGCGGCTCGATATCGACGAAGACCGGCCGGGCCCCCAGCAGCGCGATGACCTCGGCGGTGGCGATGAAGGTGAAGGGGGTAGTGATGACCTCGTCACCAGGCCCGACATCCAGGGCCATGAGGGCGATGAGGAGGGCATCGGTACCAGAAGCCACGGCGACCGCATGCCTCACCCCGATCATGGCCGCCAGACGTTCCTCCAGTTCGGTGATCTCCGGGCCCATGACATAGCGCCCGTGAGTCAGCACGGCCTGAATGCGGGCCTGGACATCTTGCTGGATGCGCTCGTATTGGGTCTTGAGATCGACGAAATTCATGGGTCTGGCCTCGGCTAGGCTGGGCATGGGCGCGGAAGAGTCCGGCATCATCGCGGGTCCCGCGGCGACGACTGGGTTCCCCATAGGGGCAAGAAAGGGGTGGCTTATCCATGGAAAAAAACAACCCCGGCGACCGTTATCAATCGCCGGGGTTGGCCGGACCGGGCTTCGTGGTTGCCGGGTCTGTCCCCGACCGGCATCAGCCGTTGACCTTGATCCTCTGGCCCGCCTTGATGGTGTTGTCCTTGGCGCTCATTTTGTTGAGCTTTTTCAGCTCGTCCACGCTCATGTCATACATGACGGCCACGCGGAAGAGGGTCTCGTTGGGCTTGACGACATGGGTCTTGGGGGCGGCGGCCTTCTCCTTGCCCTTGCCCCTGGCGGCACCGGCATCGGCCTTGGCCAGAACCGCCTTGGCGTTCTTGGACTCCTTGCCGGTGGCGGGCTTGGCAGCCGCCTTGGCCAGGACCGGCTTGGCGGCGGAGGCGTCATCCCCCTTGTCCAGGACCTTGATCCTCTGTCCGTACTTGAGGGTATTGTCCTTGGCGCTCATTTTGTTGAGCTTTTTCAGCTCGTCCAGGCTCATGTCATACATGAGGGCCACGCGGGTGAGGGTCTCGTTGGGCTTGACGATATGGGTCTTGGTGGATGGGGTCTTATCCTTGCCCTTGGCGGCGCCGATGTTGGTCTTGGCCAGGAGGGGTTTGACCTCGTCCGTGGCATCCGCCTTGGCCAGGGCGGGCTTGGCGGAGGCGGTGGCCCTGGACTTCGCGCTGCCGCGGTCCTCGGTCCGAGCCAGGGTCGGTTCAGGCTTGACCTCGGTCCGGCGTACCGTCACGAAGTCGTCCGCGTTATCTTCCCGGGCGAGGAGGGTGGCGGACGAGGTCGGACCGGGATGATCGCTGATCCGTTCGGTGGTACCGGCGGGCAGCCAGACGCTGCTTCCGGCGGGGATGCTGGCCTTGCCCTGGACGATGGCATTGCTCCAGGAAGGATTCAGATCATCCAATTGATAGACCGAGAGGCCATAATGCCGGGCCAGTTGCTGGGCCGGCATGGAATACTTCAGGACCAGACGGTCATGATCGTGGGGTTTGTGGTAGGCCACGCCTTCGGGGAAGTATTTGTTGGGGTTACCGGCGACCTCCCGGGCGGCGACGAACTGAGAGTAGAAGTTGCGGGAATCGAAGCCGAAGGCCTCACCCTGGTAATTCTGGACGATCTTGCCGATGTCGTTGCCATGGAGGCTTTTGGCCTTGGCCATGCCGCCCTGCCCATGGTTGTATGAGGTGATGGCCAGGGGCCAGCTCCCGAGCTTCTTGTGCGCCGCGGCCAGATAGCGGGCCGCGCCCTCGCAGGCCAGCATGGGATCCATGCGCTCATCCATGCGGTGATCGACCTGAAGGTCGTAGATGCGCCCGGTAGCGGGCATGAACTGCCAGAGACCCGCGGCACCAACCCCGGAGCGGGCCCGGGACTGGAAGGAGGATTCGACGTGAGGCAGGAAGGCCAGGTCCTCGGGAACGCCGTGCTTACGGAAGATCTCCCGGAAGGCGTCGTCATAGCGACCGCTGATCTCCATACCGGAGCGGAAGCGCTCACGCATGCCCTGCTGGGTGCGGACCCGCTCGGAGGCGCCGAAAACCGCTTTACGGCCGCCGACGGCCTCCAGCTTGGACTGCAAGTCCTTCTCCGTCGAGGTCAGGGACTCGCCACTGACCAGCTTGCGCTCCAGGGTCGCCAGGCGGTCCTGGTATTCCTGCTGCTTACCCTTGAGGAAGGCACGGCGATCCTCGCTGCTGCCGCGGTAGGCGGACGGCACCTCGACCACCTCATAGATGACGCCCATGTATTGGTTGTCGTGGATGGCGACCTGGGAACGGTTCATCTCCCCGTAGACCTTGCGCCAGAATTCCACGTTATCTTCGATGCCGGGCGGGACGGGAAAGGTCGCGTCCGACGAGGTTTTCTGGCCCACCTTACGCCCGGAGTCGCCGGTGCTGGAGCAGCCGGTGAGATAGACCAGGACCAGTGCCAAAAGCATCAGGAAAACAGAGCGTATCGCCGATGTCATGAGCGTTTTCTCCCCCCCGTCCCCTCACGGGGTCTCAAGCTGCAAAGGCTGTCACTTGCCGCAGTGACGCACACCTTCAAACTATAGTCAGTGATTGGCGGAAATGGCAAGATATTCCTGTGGAAGGATCGCATTCTTCAGGTAACCTGCCTATTCGGGACAACCCTGATATTGGCCACCACTGGCGGTCCGGCGCCTTGATTCCCGGCAGTGGAGGGGGGACCATAATCCGATCACCCTTACCGGAGCGAGCCTTTGCCCCCGATTCGCCTTCTCGCCATCCTCCCGATCCTGGTCACCCTGGCCTTGATCGCCCCGCCAGCTCAGCCCGCGACAGACCAACCCGATCCCGTCAAAGCGGATGACAAGCGTCAGCCCGGCGCTGAAAGCCTTGACGTCAAAGGGGACCCGGCCGCCACCGTGCGCTTCCTCGAAAGTCGCATCAAAGAACAGGAATCCGCCAGCGGCGCCGATGCCGAGGCCGCCAAGCGACTGGTGGAGCAATATCGTAAGGCCCTGAGCAACCTGGAAGCCGTCCGCAACCAGGAGGCCAAATCCTCCTCCCTGGCCCAGACCGTGGAAACGGCACCGGCGGAGATTCAGCGCCTGCGCAAGGAGGTCGAGAACTTGCAGACCAAGGCGGAGGCGAAACCCGCGTCCCCTCCCCCCGAAGCCACCATCGCCGATCTCGAACAGCAATTGGTCAAGGAGGTAGCCGACGAGGCCGCCCTGTCCGCCAAACTCGCTGATCTGGACAAGACCCTCCAGGATTG
Organism: Gammaproteobacteria bacterium; assembly: GCA_006227775.1. Classification (GTDB taxonomy): domain Bacteria; phylum Pseudomonadota; class Gammaproteobacteria; order Chromatiales; family Chromatiaceae; genus M0108. The sequence continues at coordinate 8,446 of SBFV01000130.1, forward strand.
GCCCCAAAGCCTGGCCACCGCCCGCCAAAGCCTCCAGGACACCCGCAAGGCCCTGGACGACTTGGTCAAGGAAGTCGCCCAACCAACCACGGAAGGGGAGACCGCGGCCATGAAAGAGGCCCGCCTGCTGGTCCAGGACAGCCGCCAGCGGGCCCTGCGCGCCGAACTGCTGCGGCTGGACCGGGAGGTCCTCTCCCAGGGTATCCGCGAGGACCTGCTGCGGGCTGAGCGCGATAAGGCCCTGCTCGAGCTGAAAAGCATCCAGGCCCGCGCCCAAATCCTGCGCGAAGCGCTGAGCAAGCGACGGGTCGCCGAGGCGGAACGGGCCCAGGAGGAGACTGCGGTGGCAACCCGCGCCGCGGAGGGACGCCATGCCCTGGTCGGTGAACTGGCGGCGGCCAACGCCGCGCTTTCCGACCAACTCGGCGAGGCCAGCAAGGCCCAGGGAAAACAGACCGAGGAACTGAACCAGATCCGCACCCAGGCGAAAAAACTGGACGAGGAATACCGCAACACTCGCCAGCGCATGGAGGTATCCGGTCCCAGCGAGGCCATGGGGCAGATCCTCTTGAGCAGCCGCCAGCAACTTCCGGACATCGAGGAACTCCAGAGCGCGAACCGCGAACGGGAAAAACGTATTTCCGCCGCCAGCCTGCGGCAGATCCGTTTCAGCGAAGAACTGCAACAGCTCCGCGACCTGGATGAACGGCTCCAAGAGCTGCTCAAGAACCTGGCCCCCGCGGAGTTCACCCCCCAGCTCGAGGCCCAGGTGCGGGAACAACTGGAACGTAAGCGGGAACTGCTCGGCCAGGCCCTGGAGGCCAACCAGGCTTACCTGCGCCTGCTCAGCGAACTGGACTTCGCGGCCCAGGAAATGCTCACGACGGTCACCACCTACCAGGACTTTCTCGCCCAGCACCTCCTCTGGACCCGCAGTGCTCCGCCTATCCTGGAGGCGGAAGCCTTCGCCTCCATCCCCCGGGGCCTGCGTTGGCTCCTGTCGCCGAATCACTGGCTGGAGGCAAGTTCGGTCCTGGTGCAGGAGGCCAGCGACTCGGTCCCCTTCTGGTTGACCCTGATCCCGCTGACCTGGCTGATTTTTCGGGGCCCCGCCATCAAGCGCTCCCTCCTGGCCCTGGCGGAGCCCTTGCGTCGGGTCCAGACCGACAGCTTCCGCTTCACCCTGGAGGCACTGGCCCTGACGGTCCTCCTCGCCATGCGCTGGCCCCTGCTGATCGCCGCCCTGGGCTGGCGACTGGACGCCTCATCCGCGGCGACGACCTTCAGCAAGGGGCTGGGCATGGCCGCGATCGCCATCGCCCTGAGCTTTTTCTCGCTCCGCTTTCTGCACTTGCTGTGCCTGCCCGGCGGGGTGGCCGACCGGCACTTCCGCTGGACCGGTGTCACCCTGACCCTGATCCGGCGCAACGTGAGCTGGGCCTTGGCCACGCTGGTCCCCTTAGGCCTGATCACCGCCCTGCTCTTCCATGATCCCGACGCCAGCTTCGGCCTGGGGCTCCAGCGCCTCAGTCTCATCACCCTCATGCTGGGTCTGACCTATTTCCTCGGCCGGCTGCTCCACCCCCGCGCCGGTATCCCCCAGGCCTACCTCCGCGCCCACCCGGATGGCTGGTTCAACCGCCTGCGGCATCTCTGGTATTTCGGCTTCCTGGCGATCCCCCTGGGACTGATCCTGCTCGCCCTGGTGGGCTATGTCTACACCGCCGGCATCCTCCTAGACTCCTTAGTGCAACAGCTCTGGCTGTTCCTGGCCCTGGTCATCCTGCAACAATCCATCCTGCGCTGGCTCGGACTGACCCGGCGCCGGCTGGCCCTCCAGGCCGCCCTCGATGACCACCTCCATCCCCCGGACGACAAGAAGACCGGGGCACTCCATCCCGTCGCCGAGCGGCGTATGGAACTGGCCAGCCTGGACGAGCAGACCCGACGCCTGCTCAACGCCGTCATCTTCGTCGCCGCGCTCCTGGGCCTCTGGGCCATCTGGTCCGAGGTCATGCCCGCCTTCACCCGCCTGCGGGACTTCACCCTCTGGACCTACATGGGCATGGAGGGTGGCGAGGAGAAGCTCAAGAGCTTTTCCCTCGCTAGCGTCGCCTTCATCCTGGCAACCATTACCCTGGCCACTATCGCCGTGCGCAATCTTCCGGCCCTGATCGAAATTCTGCTCCTGGACCGCTTCAAGGTCTCACCGGGGGCCCGCTACGCCATCAAGACCCTGACCGCCTACGCCCTCATCGCCATCGCCGCCCTGATCGTCTCCGATACCCTGGGCATCTCCTGGGGCCGGGTCCAATGGCTGGTGGCCGCCTTGGGCGTAGGCATCGGCTTCGGCCTGCAGGAGATCGTGGCCAATTTCATCAGCGGCCTCATCATCCTCTTCGAGCGCCCGGTGCGGGTGGGCGACGTGGTCACCATCGGCGACACCACGGGTACGGTCACCAAGATCCGCATCCGGGCCACCACGGTGCGCAACTGGGACCGCCAGGAACTGCTGGTGCCCAACAAGCAGTTCATCACCGGTCAGTTGCTTAACTGGACTCTGAGCGACGCCCTCAACCGCATCGTCATCCGGCTGGGCGTCGACTACGGCGCCGACGTGGGCCTGGCCATGCGCCTCATGGCGGAGGCGGTGGCGGAAGACCCCCGGGTCCTGAAGGAACCAGAGCCCACGTTCATCTTCGAGAGCTTCGGCGACAGCGCCCTGCTGCTTCAGGCGCGCTGCTTCGTCCCCGACATCGATGACCGCGCCCCGGTCACCTCCGAACTTCAGCAAGCCATCCTGCGCAAATTCCGCGAACACGCCATCTCCCTGCCCTTTCCCCAACGCGATGTCCATCTGAAGGGTTCCGACCCCCTGGAGGTGCGGATTTCCAAGCCAAAGGAAAATTCCCTCGGCACAGCCTAGGTTAACCAGTGACGCGGCAAGGCCATGCGTAATGATGGGTAGCCTCCTCGCTGATACATGGCGGCGTGGCTTATCTTTAGCGTTGCCGCGCCGAGCTTGGTCAGCCCCTGGAGAATGGCCTGGCGCTCAAGGGATACAGATCTTGTCAATGCGCACCCAACTGGGCTTCGGCAAATACCCTTGAGCGTGGCGGGTGGCGTCGATCAGGCTCTGCGGAGCGGGCTATGGCACCGAGGTAATGGCCAGTACCATTAAATCTCTTTGACGGGGATCTGCAGGAGGACCTTCGCTCCCCAAAGGGGGCTGCCAGTCATCCCTCCCGGGCCTCCTTCTCACTCGGGGGCGGATAACAGCCCCCACATCCCGTCGCCACCTCGACCTTATCCCCTGGACCCAGCCACCAGCGCCATCAATTCCGCCTCCCCGATGACCCGCACCCCCAGCTTGCGCGCCTTGACCGCCTTGGCGCTGGTGGAGTCGGGGTCGGCGAGCACCAGCAGGTCCAGCCCCGCGGTCACGCGGTCCACCAGGTCGATGCCCTGGGCCGCCAGGGCCGCCTGGTAGTCGGCCTTCTGCTTGCCGCTGGGCAGGCGGCCGCTGATGCACAGGGTCTGGCGGGCACCGTTGGGGGTGGCGTGGAGGTCTTCCGCCGGGGGCAGGATCTCCACGCCATTGGCGAGGAGCTTGTCCATCACCGGCGCCAGGGCGTCGATGGCGTCCTGGATGGGGCCGCCCAGGTGGGGCACCCCGGCGCGGGCCGCCAGGGCCGGGTCGCGTAACGTGCCGGCGCGCCAGTCGTCCAGGCGGTCCAGGTCCCCCCCGGCGGCGGCGATCATCAGCTCCACCCGGCGCTGGCCCAGGCCCTCGATGCCGAGGGCGCCGAGGAACTGGCTCAGGCGCAGGGTGCGGGTGGCGTCGATGGCGGCGAGGATGCTGGCGGCGCGCTTGGCCCCCAGGCGCAGTTCCTTCTCCGGGTTGATGATCAGTGCGGCCATGGCCTCGGCCTGGTCGCGCAGGCGGTAGAGGTCGCCGGCGTCCGCGATGGCGAAGCGCTCCACCAGGGCCTCGAGGACCACGTCGCCGATGCCGCGGATGTCGAGGCTTTTGATCCAGCGCGCGATCTTGCCGAGGGACTTCTGCGGGCAGGCGCGGTTGCGACAGGCGAGGATGGCGCCCTCGCTCCCGCCGGTGGTGACCTTGCGCCCGACCGCGCCACCACAGAAGGGACAGACGCTGGGCACGGGGATGGGCCGGCGCTGGGGCGGACGCGCGGTGACGCGGATGATCTTGGGGATGATGTCGTTGGCCTTGATCACCCAGACGTGGTCGCCCAGGGCCAGGTCGAGGCGGGCGATTTCGTCGAAGTTGCCCAGGGTGGCGCTGCTGACGGTGGTGCCGCCGAGGTTGACCGGGCGCAGTTGGGCGGTGGGGATGAGGGCGCCGGTGTGGCCGCCGCTGATGAGGACATGCTCCACCACGGTCTCGGCGCCGGCGGAGTCGAACTTCCAGGCGATCTGACCCTTGGGGCGGCCGGCGGTGGCGCCGAGGTCCCGCTGGGTGGCGAGGTCGTCGATCTTGAGCACGATGCCGTCGATCCAGAAGGGTAACCGGTCGCGGCCGCGGGCGACCTGGTGGAAATAGGCGACGGCGGCGTCGGCGTCGGCGCACACCCGCTGGGGGATGAGGTTGAAGCCCAGTTCCGCCAGGCGCGCGGCCTTGGCGGTCTCGCTGGCGAAGCGCACCGGCTGGCCGTCCCGCGTCTCGTCGAGGTCGAAGGCGTAGCTGGTGAGCAGGTCGCTCTGGTGGCCGTTCTTGCGCCCCATGATGCCGTTGCCGGCGTTGCGGGGGTTTTTCCGCCGCTGGGGGTCGACCCGGGTCCAGTTCTCCACCGTAAGAATGACCTCGACGCGCACGGCGCCGGTGAAGCCGCCCGCGGGGGTGCCGGCCCAGGCGGGCAGGCCCTGGAAGCGCAGGGCGTTGGCGGTGATGTCCTCGCCTACCGTGCCGTCGCCGCGGGTGATGGCCTGGACCAGGCGGCCGTCGCGGTAGTAGGCGGCGGCGCTGGCGCCGTCGCCCTTGAGGCTGGCGTGGAGGGCGCCCCCGCCGGCCTTGTGGTGCCATTGGCGGAATTCGGCCTCGGCGTTGACCTTGTTCTGGCTGCCCATGGGGAGGGCATGACGGGCCTTGGTGAGCATGTCCTCCCCGGAG
>SBFV01000184.1 GCA_006227775.1 Gammaproteobacteria bacterium
GGCGCTGACGGCGATATTCGCCTCCTTCAACTTGCGGATCACCTCCCCCTCCCAAACCCGCTCCTCCCCCTCCACCCGCGAGAAGACCAACTCATCCCCCCGCGCCTCGACGCCGATCACATCCCCCGGTGCTGCGAACCATGGCGCACTCAATCGAAAAGCCTGCCGGAGTGTAGCTCTGCAAGCAGGTTTTCTGACTAGACTGGTCGCCGAAAACAGGCATCAAACTCGTCTGCTTTCCGGGGCCAGTTCAATTCCCGAATCCGGCATCGAACCCGCGTCCGTTGCCCCAACCAAAAGCACGCCCATTGACACCCATTTCAGCGGGGGCGGCCCAGCGTGCAGCGAATAGCGACCTCTATCACCGCACAATATGCGGTGAATAACTTGCGCTTGCGGAGAATGCGCCCCATAATCTCCGCATGAATAGCGGCGATTACAATTACATCTGGCAGGCCAGTGACTGGCCGTACTGGCGCTTCGACCTGGCGGCACTCGCTGGGCCCATGGCCGAGGTGAGTCGTGCCCAAGGGCTCTTGATGGGGCGTCTCGCCGACGTGGGCATGGTGCTGCGCGATCAGGCGAGCCTGGCCACGCTGACCGAGGACGTGGTCAAGACCAGCGAGATCGAGGGTGAGCAACTCAACGTCGACTCCGTGCGCTCGTCCATCGCGCGCCGCTTGGGCGTAGACATTGGCGCCTTGGCCCCTGTGGATCGCCACGTCGAAGGCGTGGTCGAGATGGTGCTCGACGCCACCGCCAACTGTGATGCACGGGTGTCGCGGGAGCGGCTGTTCGGCTGGCATGCCGCGCTGTTTCCCACCGGCTACTCCGGCCTGGCCAAGATCAAGGTTGGCGGCTGGCGCGACGATGCCAATGGGCCTATGCAAGTGGTGTCAGGCCCCATCGGCCGCCAGCGGGTGCATTTCGAGGCGCCGCCCGCTGATCGTCTAGCGTTCGAAACCAGCCGTTTCCTCGACTGGCTGAATGGTCCATCAAGCGAACCACCACTGCTTAAGGCCGGCCTTGGTCACCTTTGGTTTATCACCTTGCATCCGTTCGATGACGGCAATGGCCGTATTGCCCGGGCCATCGGCGATCTACTGCTGGCGCGCGCCGATGGTAGCCCGCAACGCTTCTACAGCTTGTCCGCGCAGATCCAGCGCGAACGCAAGGCCTACTACGATATCCTGGAGCGAAGCCAGAAACGGTCGCTGGACGTCACCGAGTGGCTCGCATGGTTCCTCGACACACTCCATCACGCAGTCGACCAGGCCCAGCACACGCTCGACGCCGTGCTGAGCAAGGCGCGGTTCTGGCAGCGCTGGGCGAGCATGCCATTCAATGAGCGACAGTTGAAGTTGCTGAACAAGCTGCTTGATGGTTTCGACGGCAAACTCACCAGCAGCAAGTGGGCAGCCATTGCTAAGTGCTCGCCGGATACTGCTCTGCGCGACATCAACGCTTTGCTGGCGCGGGGTGTGCTGCGGAAAATGGCTGCGGGTGGGCGCAGCACAAGCTATGTGTTGGATGGACCTCCAGCGGGGAAGGCGCATGAATGAAGATGGCAGCAACGTCTTGATTTTGGCGCTTCCCCGCGCCTGTCGGCACCGCGGTTCGGGCAGACCAGGGGCAGGGACGCGAACAGGCGTGCGAGCAGCATGGGGAGAGGGGGGCTGAACGGTTACCCTCCGAGAACCTCGGAGATGTGCGCCTTCGACCGCTGCCCGAACGGCTGCTCGTGCTCGGTCTGGTGGCGCACGACGTTAAGGGCCAGGATGCGCGCTCGCGCTACATCTTCCTCCCCGAAGGCGACGCCGTGCGGGCGGGGCTGCGTCTGGCGGCCCCAGTGATCCGGCCAGCATGAGATCCACTGGCCAGCGGTGGCGGAGCTGGGTGCTGGCGCCGGGGCGGGGAACCCGCCCTCAGGCGTGAAAGGTCCGCCGCAGCAGGGGTAGCAGGTCCTTGAGCGGTCGGCTATTGAGCACGTCGCCCTTGGTCAGCCAGCCGCGGCGGGCCTGGGCGATGCCATAACACAGGTCGTCCAGGTCCTGGATACCGTGGGCGTCGGAGGCGATGCTGATCAGCACGCCCTCCTCCCGGGCCATCTGGCAGTGGACGTCGCTGAGGTCGAGGCGCTCGGGGTGGGCGTTGAGCTCCAGGTAACAGCCCCGGTCGCGGGCCTGGCGGATGACGCGGGTCATGTCGATGTCGTAGGGCTCGCGCTCGGCGATCAACCGCCCGGTGGGGTGGGAGAGGATGGTGAAGTAGGGGTGATCCATGGCCTTGAGGACGCGCCGGGTCTGGTCGGCGCGGCTGAGGTGGAACTGGCTGTGCACCCCGGCGACCACCAGGTCGAGCTGACCCAGGACCGGGTCCGGCAGGTCCAGGCCGCCGTCCGGGAGGATGTCCACCTCGATGCCCTTGAGCACGCGGAAGGCCACCCCCTCGCTGGCCAGGCGCTCGTTCAGCCGGTCGATGGCCGCCATCTGTTCGAGCAGGCGCCGGCTGTCCAGGCCGTGGGCCATGGTCAGGCGCTTGGAGTGGTCGGTGATGGCCAGGTAGTCGCGCCCCCGCTGCCGGGCGGCGGCCACCATCTCCGCCAGGCTGGCATGGCCGTCGGTGGCGTTGGTGTGGCAGTGCAGGTCGCCGCGCAGGTCGTCCAGGGTCACCAGTTCCGGCAGCAGACCCCGGCGCGCGGCCTCGATCTCCCCCCGGTTCTCCCGCAACTCGGGCGGGATGTAGGGCAGACCCAGGGCGGCGTAGACCGACGCCTCCGTCTCTCCCGCCAGCCGTTGGCGCCCGCGGAAGACCCCGTATTCGTTGACCTTGAGCCCCTGGGCGCGGGCCAGGGTGCGCAGGGCGATGTTGTGGGCCTTGCTGCCGGTGAAATAGTGCAGGGCGGCGCCGAAGCACTCCACCGCGACCGCACGCAGGTCCACCTGCAGGCCGGCGCGCAAGATGACCGTCGCCCGGGTATCCCCCGCCTCCAGGACCTGGACTACTTCCTCGTAATCCCGCAGCCGGGCGATGGCGGCGGCGGGCTGGCGGGCGGTGACCAGGATGTCCAGATCGCCGACCGTCTCCCGGCCGCGCCGGTAACTGCCGGCGACGACCACCCGGTCGACGCCCGGGGTCTGGCGCAGCCAGGCCACCAGGGGCTCGGCGTAGCGGGCGGCGCTGGCCAGCTTGAAGCGGGGTTCGGAGGTGAAATGGGTCTCCAGGGCGGTGCGCAGGGCGGCCTCGGTCTTGGGCCCGAAGCCGGGCAGGTCGCGCAGGCGCCCGTCCTTGGCGGCCCGGTAGAGCTGCTCCGGGGTGTGGATGTCCAGGTCATAGTGCAGGGCATGGACCCGCTTGGGACCCAGGCCGGGCAGGCGCAGCAGTTCGGGCAGGTCGGCCGGCAGCTCCCGCTCCAGCTTCTTCAGGGCCTGGCAGGTGCCGGTGTGGACCACCTCGGCGATCTTGGCGGCCAGGGCCGTGCCGATGCCGGGCAGGTCGGTGAGGTCGGCCCCCGCTGCCAGCAGTTGGGCGGCCTCCTGACCAAGACCGCGCAGCTCCCGCGCCCCGTTGCGGTAGGCGCGGACGCGGAAGGCGTTTTCCCCCTGGATCTCCAGCAGATCGGCGATCTGGTCGAAGACCTGGGCGATATCCTCGTTGTGGATCGGCATCGACTTTGAACTCCATCAGCACCGCTGGGAGGAAGGGCCGGGCTCCGTGCATCATCCCTTGATGCACACCAGAGGCTCCAGCCGCGCCACCAGTTTGGCCAGGCCGGCGCGATCGGTGGCGGTGACCACCTCGCTGACGTCCTTGTAGGCGCCGGGGGCCTCCTCGGCCATGCCGCGCGGCGAGGGGCTGCGCACCAGGATGCCGCGGCTGGCCAGTTCGTTCTGGACCGCCCGCCCCTGCCAGCGGCGGGTGGCGGCGTGGCGGCTCATGGCGCGGCCGGCGCCATGGCAGGCGGAGTTGAAGGCCAGTTCCTGGCTTTGCCGGGTGCCCGCCAGGACGTAGGAGGCGGTACCCATGGTGCCGCCGATCAGCACCGGCTGGCCGGCGGCGCGCAGCTCGGCGGGCAAGTCGGGGTGGCCGGGGCCGAAGGCGCGGGTGGCGCCCTTGCGGTGGACATAGAGCTGGCGCTTATGGCCGTCGACGACATGCGTCTCCTGTTTGCAGGTGTTGTGGGAGACATCGTAGAGCAGGCGCAGGTCCGCCCCCAGGATGTCGCGGAAGACCTGGCGCGCCAGGTGGGTGATGATCTGGCGGTTGGCCAAGGCGCAGTTGATGCCGGCGCGCATGGCGCCGAGGTAGGCGCGGCCCAGGTCGGAGTTGAGGGGGGCGCAGGCCAGTTCCCGGTCCGGCAGATGGATACCGTGCTGGCTGGCGGCCAGGGCCATGCGCTTGAGGTAGTCGGTACCGATCTGGTGCCCCAGGCCGCGGGAGCCGCAGTGGATGCTGACCACCACCGCCCCCCGCTCCAGGCCGTAAGCGGCGGCGATGGCCGGGTCGTGGATGGCCGTCACCTCCTGCACCTCCAGGTAGTGGTTGCCGGAGCCCAGGGTGCCCATCTCGTCACGCTGGCGGCGCTTGGCCTGGTCGGAGACCTGCTTGGGATCGGCCCCCGCCATGCGGCCCTGTTCCTCGATGCGGCTCAGGTCCTCCGGCCGGCCGTAGCCGCGGCCCACCGCCCAGCTCGCCCCGCCGGCGAGCATGGCGTCCATCTCCCGCTCGTCGAGGCGGATGGCGCCGGTGCTGCCCAGCCCTACCGGGACGCGGTAGTAGAGGGCGTCGGCCAGTTCTTGCTGCACCGCCAGGATGGCGGCCCGGTCCAGGCCGGTGTGCAGGGTGCGCACCCCGCAGGAGATGTCGAAGCCCACCCCGCCGCCGGAGACCACGCCGCCCTCGTCGGGATCGAAGGCCGCCACCCCGCCGATGGGGAAGCCGTAGCCCCAGTGGATGTCGGGCATGGCCATGGATGGGCCGACAATGCCGGGGAGGGTGGCGACGTTACGGACCTGTTCGAGGGCCTGCTCGCGACGCAGCACCTCCATCATCGCGGCGCTGGCGAAGATCAGGCCCTCGGTGCGCATCGCCCCCTCGCGGGGGATCCGCCAGCGCCAGGCGTCGATCTGCTGGACTTTAATTGACATCGAAATTCAGGGATTCGACGCCGAA
>SBFV01000371.1 GCA_006227775.1 Gammaproteobacteria bacterium
GTAGCGGTCCCCGCTCGCCCAGATCGACCGCCAGGACTCGACCCATAGCCGCAGCCGGGATGCAACTCGCCCGTCGATGGGTATACTTGCCGCTGGCCCGGCTCCGGGCCGCTAATCGCCTGGAGGGAGTGGCATGACCCAGACTTATGTGCAAAGCGCCGCGGCGGCCCTGGTGGAACTACGCCGCCAGCGGCCATTGGTCCACAACATCACCAATTACGTCGTGATGGACTTTTCCGCCAATGCCTTGCTGGCGATTGGCGCCTCCCCCGTCATGGCCCACGCCGCCGACGAGGTGCGGGAGATGGTGGCGCTGGCCGGGGCGCTGGTGCTCAACATCGGCACCCTGTCGCCGCCCTGGATCGAGGCCATGTTCGCCGCTGGCCACGCGGCGGGCGCCCGGCGCCTGCCCGTCATCCTGGATCCAGTCGGGGCCGGGGCCACCCGGTTGCGCACGGATACCGCCCTGCGACTCCTCGACGAGATCAAGCCGACCATCGTGCGCGCCAACGCCTCGGAGATCCTGTCCCTGGCGGCGGCTGGCGGCGCGACCAAGGGGGTGGACGCGACCCGCGGCGTGGATGAGGCCCGGGACACGGCGATCGCGATCGCCCGGCACGCGGGGGCGGTGGTGGCGGTCACGGGGGCGGAGGACTTCATCACCGATGGCGAGCGCCGGTTGCGGGTGGGCAACGGCCACCCCCTCATGGCGCGGGTGACGGGGACCGGTTGCGTCTGTTCCGCCCTGGTTGGCGCCTTCGCCGCGGTGGAACCCGACACCCTGCGGGCGACCATCGCCACCCTGATCGTCTACGGCATCGCCGGCGAGCTGGCGGCGGAGGGCGACCCCCGGCCGGGCACCTTTCGCACCCGCCTCATCGACGCCCTCGATGCGGTCACGCCGGAGGAGGTGATGGCCCGGGCGCGGTTGACGGCTGAATGAACCCAACTTTTCGCGGGGGGCTCATTGCCTGGCTTGACCAATTGGCTCTTGCGTGACGGGCGCTGAGATGTCGCGGCCCGTCGATTATTCCCTGTACCTGGTGACCGACCGCTCCCTCGCCTTGGGCCGGGGGCTGGTGGACATCGTCGCCGCCGCCGTGCAAGGCGGCGTCACGGTGGTCCAGATCCGGGAAAAGGGGGCGGGTACCCGCGAGTTTCTGGCCCTGGCCCAGGCGCTGAAGGCCCTGCTGGATCCTTCGGGCATTCCCCTGATCGTCAATGATCGCCTTGATCTGGCCTTGGCCTGCCAGGCGGCCGGGGTGCATCTGGGCCAGGAGGACCTGCCCTGCGACCTCGCCCGCCGCTTGCTCGGACCGGAGCGGGTGCTCGGGGTCTCGGTGAGCACCCCGGAGGAGGCCCGCCAGGCGGAGGCGGCGGGCGCGGATTATCTGGGCGTGAGCCCGATCTTCGTCACCCCGACCAAGCAGGATACCCCGGCGGCCACGGGGCTGGCGGGACTGCGGCTGATCCGCGCCGTCACGGCGCTGCCCCTGGTCGCCATCGGTGGCCTCTCCGCGACCAACGCCGCCGAGGTCATGGCGGCGGGGGCAGATGGCATCGCCGTGGTTAGCGCCCTGATGGCCGCCGCGGACCCGCGGAAGGCGGCGGCGGAATTGCGCGGGGCCATCGCGCGGAGTGCCCGCCGACCCTGACCCTGATCCCGTCAGTTGCGCCATGCACCCGGGCGGGGGGACAACGAACCAGCCACCGGGCGGCCACGGTGGCCGGGATGGCCGCCACTGAGCGTGGCCGAAGTGGCAATAGGATTTAGCGTTGGCGCGGAATATAGACGTAGGTGGCAGGCACGTTGGCGCCGACGATGTCGAAGCGCTGGGTGTTCCAGTAGCTGCCGAGGTTGACGGTCTGACCGGCGGGATAGGTGCCGATCTTGACCTGGTTGCCGGTCACCTCGTAGCTGCCGCTGCCCGGGGGCATTTGCAGGCTGACCTGGCAAGGCGAGGTGGCGCAGGTGCCCGTATCGCCGGGCTTGACGGTGATGCTGATGCTCCCCGAGGGGTCGTTGGGCGACGAGGCGCATCCGCCGACCAGTAACAGGAAGGCGGAGAGGGCCAGGGCGGTCATACAGGAGGAAAGGTCAGCCTTCGGCCAGACCAGTGGAGGATTGGAGCGAGCCGGGAACATGGTTGTGATCTCCGCGAGGTGGGAACGACCGCAAAGATAAGCGGTTTCGTTCCGCACGTCATCCGCTCTGGGATGGTCGGGAGTTACCCACTGGGCTTGTCCGGTCCCCAGCCCATGGGCAGGGTGAGGATGGACCACCACCAGCCCATGGCGGGCAACCACATCAGCAGGTTCGATGCCATGAGCGCGGAATAAATGGCGCGGTGCTTGGTCTGGGCGTCAGTCATGACGGCAACTCCTCCAACGGCTAGGGGTACGACTTTTTCCGGACTGGCCGACGGCAACATCATGCCACAATGTCTTCCCGCGAATCCTGACGAGTTATGACCCGGAGACGACGCCTGGCGACCCGAGGGCAGAAAAAAACCGGAGTTCGAGGTCCTGGTGCGCGGTCCCGGGGCCAGCGGCAACCCCAATCGTTGCTTTGCGATATCGCCATGCCCGCTGCCTGTTTTCTCGCGCTCGGGCCACGCCGGGAAGGGACTGACTCATTCCGGAGGCTCGCGTAGAATGCCGGCCATTCGATGCGCGGGGGGAGAAAACCCATGATGGAAACAATGCACGGCACCACCATTTTGTCGGTGCGGAGGGGTGGCCAGGTGGTCATCGGCGGCGATGGCCAGGTCAGCCTGGGGCAGACGGTGATGAAGGGCAATGCCCGTAAGGTGCGCCGGCTCTACAAGGAGCGGGTGCTGGCGGGCTTCGCCGGGGCGACGGCGGATGCCTTTACCCTTTTTGAACGCTTCGAGGGCAAGCTGGAAAAGCACCAGGGTCATCTGACCCGCTCCGCCGTTGAGCTGGCCAAGGACTGGCGCATGGACCGCATGCTGCGGCGCCTGGAGGCCATGCTGCTGGTCGCCGACCAGACCGCCTCCCTCATCATCACCGGCACGGGTGACGTGCTGGAGCCGGAACAGGGGCTGATGGCCATTGGCTCCGGCGGTTCCTTCGCCCAGGCGGCGGCGCGGGCCCTGCTGGAGGCCACCGATTTGTCGGCGCGGGAGATCGTCGAGCGCTCCCTGCACATCGCCGCGGATATCTGCGTCTACACCAACCACAATCTGACCATCGAGGAACTGGGCCCGGCCTGACCATTTCACCCGTCCTCGATCACCCACCAGGAAGCCTTCCCCCATGTCGGATATCACCCCCCAACGCATCGTCGCCGAGCTGAACAAGCACATCGTCGGCCAGGAGGAGGCCAAGCGCGCCGTGGCCGTGGCCCTGCGCAACCGCTGGCGCCGCGCCCAGATCCCCGAGCCCATGCGATCGGAGATCACGCCCAAGAACATTCTCATGATCGGCCCCACCGGCGTCGGCAAGACCGAGATCGCCCGCCGCCTGGCCAAGCTGGCCGACGCTCCCTTCATCAAGGTCGAGGCGACCAAGTTCACCGAGGTCGGCTACGTCGGGCGGGACGTGGAGTCCATCGTCCGTGACCTGGCCGACACCGCCGTCAAGATGGCGCGTCAGCGGGCCATGGAGGGGCTGCGCGATCAGGCCCAGGCGGCCGCCGAGGAGCGGGTCCTGGACGCCCTGTTGCCCCCGCCCACCAACTTCGAGGAGGACAGCCGGGGCGCGGGGGCCTCCAGCGCCACCCGGGAGAAGTTCCGCGACAAGCTGCGCCGGGGCGAACTGGACGAGCGCGAGGTGGAGATCCAGGTCAGCGCCTCCCCCATCGGCGTCGAGATCATGGCCCCACCGGGCATGGAGGACATGACCAGTCAGCTCCAGAGTCTGTTCCAGAACCTGGGCCGGGACCGCACCAAGCGCCGCAAGCTCAAGGTGGCCGACGCCATGAAGCTGCTGCGCGACGAGGAAGCGGCCAAGCGCGTCAACGAGGAGGAGTTGAAGCTGCGCGCCCTGGAGGGGGTGGAACAGCATGGCATCGTCTTCCTCGACGAGATCGACAAGGTCTGCCGGCGCTCGGACCACACCAGCGGCGCCGACGTCTCCCGCGAGGGCGTCCAGCGCGACCTGCTGCCCCTGGTCGAGGGGTGCGCCATCTCCACCAAGCACGGGGTGGTGCGCACCGACCATATCCTCTTCATCGCCTCCGGGGCCTTCCATCTCGCCAGGCCCTCGGACCTGATCCCCGAGCTCCAGGGTCGCCTGCCCATCCGGGTAGAGCTCAAGGCCCTGAGCACCGAGGATTTCATGCGCATCCTCACCGAGCCGGACGACTCTCTCACCGAACAATACAAGGCCCTGTTGGCCACCGAGGGGGTCAATCTGGAGTTCACCGAGGACGGCATCCGCCGCATCGCCGAGGTCGCCTGGCAGGTCAACGAACGCACCGAGAACATCGGCGCCCGCCGCCTGCATACGGTGCTGGAACGGCTGCTGGAAGACGTCTCCTTCAACGCCGCCGAGATGGATCGGGTGACGGTCACCATTGATGCGGCCTATGTCGACCGCAATCTGTCGGAACTGGCCGCCAACGAGGACCTTTCGCGTTACATCCTGTAAGGCGAAGGGGCTCGCGAATGCCCTGAGGCGAATGGGCTCGGGACAGGTAGTTATATCGCCCAGCCACTGGCGGCCTCGCGGATCGGGTAACGTCTGGCGGGGGACGCCGTAAATACGTCCCTGTAGGCTTGGCGCCAGCATCCTTGCTGGCGACACCCCCGCCAGACGCCACCCGATCCTCCTTGGTTCCTTGGCCTTACCGAAACCAACATCTTCAGGCTGGTCGGCGGGGGTGAACCTACCCCCTTCATGCAGACCCCCTCATGCCCCCTAGAGGTAACCCCATGCCCACCCCCACCGAGATCAATTTTCACCGCCAGTCCAAGGTGCTCGAACTGACCTTCGACGACGGTTCGCACTTCACCCTGCCCTGCGAGTTTCTGCGCGTCTATTCCCCTTCCGCCGAGGTCCAGGGCCATGGCCCCGGCCAGCGCATCCTCCAGGTCGGCAAGGAGGAGGTGAATATCGACCGCATCGAGCCCGTCGGCAACTACGCCGTCTGCCTGCATTTCGATGACGAGCACAACACTGGCATCTACTCCTGGGATTACCTCTACCGTCTGGGTGAGCACCAGGAAGGGCTGTGGAAGGACTATCTGGACGAACTGGAAAAGGCCGGACACAAGCGCAAGAAGCCCTCATGATGCTGGGGGGCCTCATGGCGCTGGTGCTTAAATCCTTCTTTCCGGTGTAGGCTTGGGTAGCGGCCCGGCTTGCCTCTGGCGAGTCAGGGCCGGATACTATGCCCATGCCATACGCCTCCACCCTCGCCAATCACTTTCTCATCGCCATGCCCGGGCTGCGGGACCCCAATTTCTCGCGGACGGTGACCTATCTGTGCGAGCACACCGAACAGGGGGCCATGGGGATCGTCATCAACCGCCCCCTGGAGATCCGCCTCGGCGAGATCCTGGATCAACTGGAAATCGAGGTGACGGACTCGAGCGTCATCGACAACCCCGTCTATCTCGGTGGCCCGGTGCAGACCGACCGCGGCTTTGTCCTCCATTCCGAGGGGGAGACCTACGACTCGACCCTGAACGTCGCCCCCAACATCTGCGTCACCACCTCCCGGGATATCCTGGAGGCCATCGCCGCGGGCAAGGGCCCAACCTGGCGGCTCATCGCCCTGGGTTACG
The DNA here is from genome assembly GCA_006227775.1 of Gammaproteobacteria bacterium. Classification (GTDB taxonomy): domain Bacteria; phylum Pseudomonadota; class Gammaproteobacteria; order Chromatiales; family Chromatiaceae; genus M0108. The sequence continues at coordinate 5,754 of SBFV01000371.1, forward strand.
CCGGCTGGGGCGGCGGCCAGTTGGAGCAGGAGATGGGCACCAACGCCTGGCTGAGCGGTCCGGCGGATAACGACATCATCTTCCGTCTGCCCGCCGGGCGGCGCTGGCAAGCGGCGGCATCGCTGCTGGGAGTGGATATGAATCTGATGAGCGCCGAGGTCGGCCACGCCTGAATGGCCAGTGGCACCCTGATCGGTTTCGATTTCGGGCCGCGCAAGATCGGCGTGGCCATCGGTCAGAGCATCACCGCCACCGCCGCCCCCCTGACCACCCTGCGCAGCCGCGATGACCGGCCCGACTGGCCGGGCATCGAGGCCCTGATCCGTGAATGGCAGCCGGATGCCGCCGTGGTCGGCCTGCCCTACAACATGGACGATACCGAGACAGCCATCGCCCCCCTGGCGCGGCGCTTCGCCCGCCAGATCCAGGGGCGTTTCGGCCTGCCGGTCCACTTGGTGGACGAGCGCCTGACGACCCTGGCGGCGCGCCAGATCCTGGGGCGCAAGGCGGCCTCACGCGAGGTGGTCGACGCCATGGCGGCCAAACTCTTGCTGGAGACCTGGTTAAATGACCGACACTGAAGTCTATGCCGATGCCGCGACCCTGGAGGCCGTCATCGCCCGCATGGGCGGGGCCTTGATGGACAAGCTGACCCAGCGCGGCATCATCGATCCGATCATGGTCGGCATCCACACCGGCGGCGTCTGGGTGGCGGAGCGCCTGCACCGCATCCTGATGCTCGACGAGCCCCTGGGCGTGCTGGATATCTCCTTCTACCGCGACGATTTCAGCCGCATCGGCCTGCATCCCCAGGTGCGACCCTCCCATCTGCCGGTGGAGGTGGACGATCGCCATATCATCCTGGTGGACGACGTCCTCCAGACCGGCCGCACCATCCGCGCCGCCCTCAACTGCCTCTTCGACTATGGGCGCCCGGCCTCGGTGCTGCTGGCGGTGCTGGTCCGCCGCGGCTGGCGGGAATTACCGATCGCCGCGGATGTCACCGGCCTGGATCTCAAGCAGGAACTGGACCGGGATGGCAATCTGCAAGTCAAGCTGACGGGTCCGGAGCCCCTGGCCCTGGTCCTGGGTCGCCGTGTCCAGACCCCTTGAGCGCTTACTTTCCAGCCGTATCCCGTCGCCATCCGCTATGCCCCCTCCAAATATCCAGCTCGACGACCAGGGCCATCTCAAGCACTTTCTCACGCTGGAGGGGTTGAGCCGGGAGCTCCTGATCAAGATCCTCGACAAGACCGAGGGCTTTCTGGGCGTCGCCCGCCAGGCGGTGAAGAAGGTGCCCCTGTGCCGGGGCAAGACGGTCGCCAACCTCTTCTTCGAGACCAGCACCCGCACCCGCACCACCTTCGAACTGGCGGCCAAACGGCTGTCGGCGGACGTGCTGACCCTCAACATCGCCGCCTCCTCCACCTCCAAGGGCGAGACCCTGCTCGACACCCTGCGCAACCTGGAGGCCATGCACGTCGACATGTTCGTGGTGCGCCATGCCGAGAGCGGGGCGGCCCACTTTATCGCCCAGCACGTCGCCCCCGGGGTCAGCGTCATCAACGCCGGGGACGGTCGCCACTCCCACCCGACCCAGGGCATGCTGGACATGTTCACCATCCGTCGGCACAAGGGGGATTTCGGCCGGCTCACCGTGGCCATCGTCGGCGATATCCTGCACTCGCGGGTGGCACGCTCCCAGCTCGCGGCCCTCAGGACCCTGGGCGCCGGCGAGGTGCGCATCATCGCCCCGCGCACCCTGCTGCCGGCGGAGCCGGAGTCCCTGGGGGCGCGGGTCTACCATGACCTGCGCGAGGGGGTGCGCGACGCGGACGTGGTCATCATGCTGCGCCTGCAGCGCGAGCGCATGCGCGGCGCCATGCTGCCCAGCGAGCACGAGTACTTCCAGCTCTTCGGCCTCACCGAGGAGCGCCTGGCCACCGCCAAGCCGGACGCCATCGTCATGCACCCCGGTCCCATCAACCGCGGGGTGGAGATGGACTCCCAGGTCGCCGACGGGCCCCGTTCGGTCATCTTGGAGCAGGTCAGCAACGGCATCGCCGTGCGCATGGCGGTCATGGCCCTGTGCATTGGCACCCAGAACCGGCTCTCCCAGGCCAAAGCCCATGACTGAAGCCATCCCCAGCACCACCGCCGGCACCCCACCCAACACCCCTCCCGGCGTCGCGCCTGGCACTAAGACCGACGTCGCGCCGAGCGCGGCGGCCCGCCGCCTGAGCATCCGCCACGGCCGGCTGATCGACCCCGCCAACGGTATCGACGGCCACCTCGATCTGCATATCGCCGACGGCAAGGTCCTGGCGGTGGGCGAGGCGCCGGCGGGCTTTGCGCCGGACCGGGTCTTGGACGCCACTGGCCAGGTGGTCTGCCCGGGCCTCATCGACCTCTGCGCCCGGCTGCGGGAACCGGGCCAGGAGCACAAGGGCACCATCGCCAGCGAGACCGCGGCCGCCGCGGCCGGGGGCGTCACCAGCCTCTGCTGCCCGCCGGACACGACACCCATCATCGACACCCCGGCGGTGGCCCAGCTCATCACCCGCACCGCCAGGCAGGCGGGCAAGGCGCGGGTGGTGCCCGCCGGTGCCCTCACCCATGGCCTGGCCGGCGAGCAGCTCAGCGAGATGGCCACCCTGCGCCAGGCGGGTTGCGCCGTCATGTGCCAGGCCGAGCGTCCCATCATCAACACCCAGGTACTGCGCCGGGCCATGGAGTACGCCGCTACCTTCGGCCTAACCGTCATCATGCGCCCGGAGAACCCTTTCCTGCGCGACAACGGCTGCGCCCACGAGGGGCGGGTCAGCGCCCATCTGGGCCTGCCGGGCATCCCGGAGGCGGCGGAGACGGTGGCTCTGGCCCGGGACCTGGAGGTGGCCAAGCAGACCGGCGCCCGGGTCCATTTCCGCGCCCTGTCCTGCGCCCGCTCCCTGGAGAAACTGGCCGCGGCCCAGGCCCGGGGCATCGCCGTCAGCGCCGACGTCAGCGCCCACCAGCTCATCCTCACCGAGGACGACCTGGAGGGCTTCAACAGCCAGTGCCACCTGAACCCGCCCCTGCGCACCGCCGCCGATCGCGACGCCCTGCGGGAGGCGGTGCGTAGCGGCCTGGTGTCGGCCGTCTGCTCCGACCACCAGCCCCACGAGCCGGACGCCAAGCTGGCGCCCTTCCCCAGCACCGCCCCCGGCATGGCGGCCCTGGAAACCCTGCTTCCCCTGCTGTTGCGCCTGGTCGCCGCGGGCGTCCTGGACCTGACCACCGCCATCGCCCGTCTCACCAGCGGCCCCGCCGCCATCCTTGGCCTGCCCCTGGGTGATCTGGCCCCGGGGCGGGCGGCGGATGTGTGCGTCTTCGACCCCGAAGCCAAGTGGCGGGTCGGCCCCAAGACCTGGCGCAGCCAGGGTCGCAACACCCCCTTCTGGGGCGAGCGGCTCAAGGGGCGGGTGACCTGGACCCTGCTGGGTGGGAAGGTGGTCCATGAACGGCGACGTTGAGGACGCGATGAGCGCGATGAACCACGGATCCCACCGCGATACCCTCTTCGTCGAGGAGACCGAGGTCCTGAGCCAGGAGGGCTTCGCTGGCGACCAGTACCTGATGCGCCTCTGGTCCCCGGAGTGCGCCCGGCGCGCCCGGCCCGGCCAGTTCGTCCACCTCACCTGCGACCCCGCCCTGCCCTTGCGCCGGCCCATCTCCCTGATGCGGGTCAACCCGCGGGAGAGCTGGATCGAGATCCTCTACAAGGCGGTGGGGGAGGGGACGCGGCTCCTGGCCCGGCGCCAGCCCGGCGACCGGATCAGTTCCATCGGCCCCATCGGCAACCCCTTCCAGGTCCACGCCGACCGACCCCGGCCCCTGCTCATTGGCGGCGGGGTGGGCATGCCCCCCATGGTCTTCCTCGCCGAGAGACTGCGCGGGATGGGGAGCTGCAAGCCCTTCGTCATCCTTGGCTCCGAGGTGCCCTTTCCCTTCCTGGCCCAGCCCAGCCAGTTTCTGGTCCCGGGCCTACCGCCGGGGGTCATCGCCGCCATGCCCTTGCTGGACGACTGGGGAATTCCCAGCCGCCTCGCCAGCCTCCAGGGCTATCCCGGCTGCTTCCAGGGCTACGTCACCGATCTGGCCCGGGCCTGGCTCCAGGGCCTGGACGTCCGGGCCCTGGCGGAGGTCGAGGTCTTCGCCTGCGGCCCCCACCCTATGCTGGCCGCGGTGGCCACCCTGGCCCGCGACTTCGACCTGCCCTGCCAGGTCTCCCTGGAGGAGTTCATGGCCTGCGGCGTCGGCGGCTGCGCCGGCTGCGTAGTCGAGGTCAGGACCCCGGAGGGGCCGGCCATGAAGCGCGTCTGCGTCGATGGACCGGTGTTCGATGCCATGGCAGTATTCTGAAGACGGCTGGACCAAGCAGCGCGCTTTGCGGGCGGCCTCAACGACAGCGATTGGGAGGTGCTCCTCACGACGGACGGCCCTCCGCGACTCCCGCCCTCGGACGGGTCTAACACGAACGCCACGTATTGAGGGTCCCCGATGCAGCTAGAGATCAACCTCGCGCTCACCATCGTCGCCGCCATCCTGGTCTTGCTCATCGGCCGGGTGCTGATTGCCCGCGTTGGGGTGCTGAGCGCCTACAGCATCCCGGAGCCGGTCGTGGGGGGGATGGTGGTGGCCCTGCTCTTGACTGCGGTCCGGGCCGTCGGCGGGGTGGAGGCGGATTTCGACGTGCGCGCTCAGACCCCCCTCCTGCTGACCTTCTTCAGCACCATCGGGCTGGGGGCGGACCTGCGCACCCTCGCCCAGGGGGGGCGTAAGCTGCTGATCTTACTCGCCGCCGTTGTCGTTGGGCTGCTCCTGCAGAACGCCCTCGGGGTGGTCATCGCCCGCGGGCTCGATCTGCACCCCCTGATGGGCATGCTCGGGGGTTCGGCGACCCTGTCTGGCGGGCACGGTACCGGGGCTGCCTACGGCACCCTCTTCGGGGAGGTTAACAACTTACAGGGAGCCGTGGAGGTCGCCATGGCCTGCGCCACCTTCGGGCTCATCCTTGGCGGGATCCTCGGCGGACCCGTGGCCCAGTGGCTGATCCGCCGCCACGGGCTGGCACCCGCCCCCGAGGCCGTTCCCGCGCTGGGACCAGGCTCTCTCGGGGCCTACGAGCGCCGGCCCCTGAGCCCCGAGTCCCTCATCGAGACCGTTCTGCTGCTCATGGTCTGCCTCGGTATCGGCGGCCTGCTGGCCGAGCACCTGGTCATCCCGGGCCTGACCTTGCCGACCTTCGTCTGGTGCCTACTGACGGGCATCGTGCTGCGCAACGCCCTCGGCCTGACTGGGCTCTATCGCATCGACGGACCGACGGTGGAGCTGATCGGGACCGTTTGTCTGTCCCTCTTCTTGGCCATGGCCTTGATGTCTCTGCGCCTCTGGGAACTGGTCAACCTGGCACTGCCGATCCTCATCATCCTCGTCGCCCAGGCCCTGTTGATCCTGGTGCTGGCAGTGACCCTGACCTTCCGCGTCATGGGCCGGGACTACGACGCGGCCGTCATCTCCGCCGGTCAGTGCGGTTTCCAGCTCGGTGCGACGCCCACGGCCATCGCCAACATGCAGGCCGTCACCAGTCGCTACGGCCCCTCTCCGGTGGCCTTTCTGCTGGTCCCCGTGGTCGGGGCCTTCCTTATCGACATCACCAACGCCTTCGTCATCCAGGGCTTCCTGGCCCTGCCCTGGTTCGGGTTCGAGCCATGACCCGCCCCCAGCCCGGCCTGCTGCCGGCCGTTCTTCTGGCCCTCCTCCTGGCCGGCCTGCTGGCCGCCTGCCAGCAGGGGCCGGACCGCAACCGCCTGGTCGAGGTGGTGCAGGCACGCCTAGACGCGGGCCTGCCACCTGGGACCTTCACCCTGACGTCCCTCAGGCGTCAGGGCAGCGGCCCCTTGGATCCCGACGCCCAGGGCCGGTCGCGGCGCATCGTCTATTTCAACGCCGTGCTTACCCTAGGCCGCGACCTGGACTTCTCCGCCTGGGACGGGCTCAACGTCGCCGCCTTCGCCGCCCTCCTCGGGGCGACGGAGAAGGGGGTGAGCGGCCTGGCGGGCGGCGGCAACCGCCGCGGGGACCAGGTCTTGGTCCACGGCAGTGCGAGCTTCGTGCTCGAGGACGGGACCTGGACCCCGGTGGAGGCGTTCTTCCCCGCGGTAGGAAGCCCCTCGCCGGGTTACAGCTCAAGCACCAGCGCCCAGTCCCAGCGGCTCATCGAGCGTATCGTCAAGCTCTTCGAGCGGCAGACATCGGACCCCCCCCGCCAAGGCCAAATCATCAAAGAGGAGCTGGACCAGGCTTACAGCGACATCACCTTGCGCCTCGACCGCCTGGACCGGGCACTGATCGTCGCCGGGGGGCCAACGGGGGGCGAGTACCTTGGGGTGGCGCGCCTCCTGGCCCAGGCCCTGGTCGCGGACGGCACACCGGCAAATGCGATGGCAACCGACGGGAGCGTGGCCAATCTCGATCTCTTGCGCCAGCACAAGGCGGACCTAGCCTTGGTGCAAAACAACATGGCCGCGCAGGCCCAACTCGGCACCGGGCCCTTCGCCCAGGCCGGTCCGGACTACGAGCTGCGCGCCCTTGCCAGTCTGTTCCCGGAACCGATACACCTGCTGGTCGCCACGGCCTCGCCCATACGCGCCCTGTCCGACCTGGCCGGGGGGCGGATCGAGATCGGTCAGCCCGACTCGGGCAGCCGGGCCAACTCCATCGCCCTCCTGGAGGCGGCCGGGATCGACCTCGCGGGCCTGAGCACCATCTCCGAGGTCGGCCTGGAGGCCGGGCTGGCACGCCTCGCGGCCGGGGAGATCGACGCGGTCATCGCCACCATCGGGGCTCCCACTCGGCGCGTACAGGAGGCGGCAGCCCGCGGCGACATCCGCTTCCTTCCCCTGCCGCCCCAGGTCCAGGGGGCCCTGGTAGGGATGGGGGCTGGGCTGCTCCCGATGGAGCTGCCTCCGGCCACCTATCCCGGACAGCGGGGGCCGGTCTCCACGGTCGCCTCCACGGCCATGCTGGTGGGCCCGGATGGCCTGCCCCGGACGGACGTGGACAGGGTCCTCAGCGCCCTGTTCGATGGCATCGACTTCGTGCGTGCCGGCTCCGCCGCTGGCTCCCTCATCGGGCGCGAGACTGCCAATCTGGCCCTGACGGTCCCCATGCACCCGGCGGCCATCGCCTACCTCGGTCTCGGGCCGGGCGGCGGGCCAGCACCTGGCCGGACGGACTGACCGCGCCGCGGAGGTCGGTGACAGAACCTGTATCCGCCTCTTGTTGAAAAAAGCGATGTCGAACTGATCCAGGGTACCTCCCGCGTCGACCTTCTTCTTGAAGTCGAAGGTGCCGGGCAGGGGCTGGGTGCGCAGATGATCGCCAGGACTGAGAAGCCCATCACATCGGAGAATAAGTGAGATCAAGTTATCGCAAGCCGACGGGTGCCCAAACTGGCCATCACCGATCACCGCGCTTCCGTTCGCTTCGTTGCCGCCAACGGCTAGCCCGATCACGCCACCCCGCTTCGGGGCTAGTTGCGCACGCGGATCCCCCGCTCAGCATCCCAGCGGAGGAGCCTATCATTTTTCGGCAGCGGTGCCTCCGGCACCTGCCCCACGGAGACGCCGTACTGCCAATCCGGTGGGCATATGGCCAGGTAGCGCGCATAGCCGCCCAAGCCGCCCTGAAAT